>NZ_JBYTBG010000078.1:0-10291 GCF_058788915.1 Brevibacillus sp. FW301-21C12A | reverse complement strand
ATTCCTCACCCAAAAACGAAAAGCTATGAAAAAGTAAGAATAAGAGAGTATGTGTCCAAACCTAGGGGGTTAATCCGAAGTAATTTGAATTCATGTTGAGTTAAGGAAATAGGTTCACCGTAGTAGTTTATCTCTCCACGTTGAGGTTTAACGGTAATACCACGATAGGTAATCTTACTGCATCTCTGTGCGGTTCTTCGTAATACAGTCTCTACCCTTACTACCAATTCTTTCGGACTAAATGGCTTGGTGAGGTAATCATCCGCCCCCATTTCAAGTCCCTTAATACGGTCTCTTTCGTCTACCTTTGCAGTAAGCATTATGATTGGAATATCTGCTTTCAATTCCGCACGTAACCAATTACAAACTTCTTCGCCACTGGTCTTCGGGAGCATTAAATCTAATATAACGAAGCAAGGGTCATATTGAAGAAACTTCTCTTTCGCATCTTCACCATCCTTTGCTTCCCACACCTCATATCCTTCATTCATTAAATACAATGACACCAGATTCCTAATTTTCTCATCGTCTTCCACAACAAGAATTGACTTTCCCTTCGTGTTCATTTCAATCCTCCAAACACTTACTCAACAAAAGAAATCAATTTCTCCATCATTTCTTTATTCATAGGACCTATTATCTTCTCTTGTATTATTCCTTGAGAGTCAATAATGTAACTGGTTGGAATGGATACAACTTGGTAGGTATCAGCCACTTTATTGTCTTCATCCAAGACAACAGGAAAGGTAATCCCAAACTCGTTTAGAAATGTCGAAACGTTGTCTCGACTTTTTTCGGATTGAGTGAGATTGACTCCTAGGATTATCAACCCATCCTCTTTGTTTTCCTCAAAGAACTTCTGCATATCAGGCATTTCAGCTCGGCAAGGTGGACACCAAGTAGCCCACAGATTGATGATTACCTTTTTCCCTTTGAACTGAGAAAGCTTGAATTCTTGATCGTCTAATGATTTCAAAGTAAAGTCAGGAGCCATATTCCCTTTTTCTATACCTACCACTCTGTTCGTCTGCTCGCCTTGATTTACATTTCTTACACTCTCATTTGCTTCATTTGACGGAGTTTTTACAGTGCTGTATATCCCCCAAGCAACCAATACCAATAAAGCAAAAATGGCAATTACATTTTTCATTACCTTTCCTCCTAAAAACGAAATGGTGTAAATGTCGCAAGCCAGGCACTTATCTTTTGCAATTGTCCTGTAAATAACAGCAAACCCAACCCAATTAATATCCAACCATTTATTTTGTTCAAGTACGGAAGTATTTTGTTGATTTTTTTCACAACAGCCAATGAATAGGTGACACCGATAGAAATAAATAAAAACGGAATGCCTAAACCAAATGAGTAGACCAATAACATGACTATTCCTTGGTTCATTGTTTCGGATGTTCCAGCCAATAACAGGATAGACGATAAAACCATTCCCACACATGGCGTCCAACCTGTTCCAAATGCAACTCCCATAAGAAAGGGGCGCCATCTATCTTGAATGCTGTTTTGATTGATTTGTAGTCGCTTTTCAAACATAAGAAAGGGAATCGTAAGGATGTTTGCCATTTGTAAACCGAAAATGATGATGAGAAGACCACTAACTTTTTCGATTATTTCTCGATTATCGGAAATCAATTGCCCGATAATGCTGGCTGAAGCCCCCATTAGCACAAATACAAGACTAAAACCTGCAATAAAGCTAATGGAGCGCAGCAAAACCACTCTTTTTGTTACGACCAATTTATTGTCCCTCACATATGAGCCTGTTAAATTGGCGACATAAGCTGGTAGTAAGGGGAAAATACAAGGTGAAAAAAATGAAAGCAGACCTCCAACAAATGCAAAATAAATATTGATGTTTTCCAAATCGTACTCCCTCCTTCCATTTATCTAGGTTACGGAGAAACTGTTACGTTTCCTTAAAGTTATCTGATTTCTTCCAAGAGTAATCCAATACCATAATGATGCTGGATAAGAAAAGAAAGACGAATTGTATTTTTGAAAATCCTAAAAAAAAGGCTAAATGGGACTTCGTAAAAAATAACGCAAGAATCTGTCCAATGCAAAACCACATGAGAACGGGAAGCCACTCTTTGATATTTCCGACACTTATTTTTCTTATGACCCAGACATACAAGATCACACTCACCACAATCTGTAATAGGTGATAGAACAATTCGTACCTCTCAACCGCTAACCAAATTGCATGTCCGACTCCCCAAGCGATTAGCAATCCTGTTGCGAAAGTATCCATCGTTACATTGATAAGTATTCTCTTTCTTGCTATTTGCACCGTTATATAGACAATAGTCGCGATTCCAGCAAGCCATATCCCCCTTTCTCCGCCAGAGAAATAGATAATCGATATCGGATGACGGATAGTCTCCAAAGGGTGGAATATCACATAACTAAACTTCCACAAAACAAATGTGATGAATATCAAGTTCATTACCATTTGTGATATTACATCTTTCGTTCCCTTTTCATTCTCTAACCGCTTTTTAATTGCTAGGTATCCAAGAAGTGAGCATAAAATGAACGTAAAGATCCCCGCATTTATAGCAAATGGACCAATTTGTATCGCACCAAACATTCTTCTCCTCCTCTCAACAGTAGGATAGCCACGTATTGTTAACTTTTAATAAAGAAGCCTATTCTCCGTATGGGAATAGGCAACCTTAATACAATGAAATGGTCTATTACTTCGATTTTTGAGCAATCAAAATGTAATGTAAGTCGGTTGGATTATATCGTTTAACTACTTGAAACCCTACCTTTGCAAGCAAATCTTCCATATCGGAAGAATGGATACGATGATGTTCCGACGGTCCTTGTTCCATTGGCTTCTTTTCCCATTCCAAGCAGAAGCAGTAGCCACTTGATTTCAATACTCTATAAATTTCTTTTAGGGCTTGCGATAGTGGTTCCGCCTCATGAAGAACGAAAGAGGCAATGATATGCTCAACTTTTTCATCTTCTAACGGATTTTGTTCAATTGTGCCTTCAACAGGAACTACATTGTCCAGATTTTCTTCATTTGCCTTATCCTTAATAACAGACAACATGATTGGTTCTACATCCAAAGCATAGACAGTGCCTTTCGTTCGTTTGGCTGCAGGTATTGTAAAGTACCCAGTGCCAGCTCCAATATCTAGAATGTTGTCATTCTCCTTAATGGGAAGTAAACCTAATAGTTTATTGGGTGGTAGTGTCCTACGTCGTTCGGGATTATCAAGTTTTTCCAAGTTGGCTGGATTAAACCTTTTTTCATTCAAAGTTGGCTTCACTCCTTTCAACTTACAGTTTTGAAGGGGTTTGAATCTTACCTCCCCAAGCCATTATTCCACCTTGAAGATTAAACAAGTTTTTAAAACCGCCTTTAGTTAGTATTCTTGCAGCTTGCTTACTCCGCATACCACTTTGGCAGTATAAAAATATGTCTTTATCGGTTGGGATATCCTTCATACGCCCTTTTATCTGTGATAATGGAATATTAATTGCGCCAGGTATATAGCCGTTCTCGTATTCTCTGGGTTCACGAACGTCAATAATCACTTTTTTACTGTTATTCGTGAATTGCTTGCTTAGTTCATCTGCCTTGATATTCTTTACGCCTTGAATAGGTGCAAATCTTGAATAGACAAACCAACCCAATAGGATCCAAACCAATATGTTTATTAACGTTGAAGTCTCCACAAACCTCTTTCCTCCCCAATAAAACTGATTTATCGACTTTTCACTAAGAGCTCCACCGCTTCTTGAACAAGCTTACCTGTATCTCTCCCAGCAGCTTGCTCCTCTTGAATACATTGCTGTAAATTCACAGCTACAATTTGAGCAATAGCCTTATCAGCGGCATTTCGAACTGCTGAAAGTTGCGCTACTACCTCTTTACAAGGCTTCTCTTCCTCCATTAACCGAAGAACGCCACGGACCTGTCCTTCTAATCGTCTCAATCGTTTTTTTATTTCGTCAGTGTAATTATTCATTTGTTAACCATTCCCTCCAGCCGTATACTCGTATAGGTATAATATACAACTAAAAAATAAGTAATACACTTGTTTAGATAAACAGATTTACCTTCGCATCCGTAGCATCCCCTAAATAAGCTGCTACCCCTGCATATTCTAATCCATCAATAAGTTCTTCCTTTTGAAGACCTAACAAATCCATAGTCATCGTACAAGCAACCAGTTTTACTCCTTGTTCCTGAGCCATTTCCATCAACTGCGGGAGTGTCAGAGCATTGTGCTTCTTCATAACATGTTTAATCATCTTCGGTCCCATCCCCATAAAATTCATTTTGGATAAAGACAATTTCTCGGCACCTCGCGGCATCATCCAGCCGAACATTTTTTCCAACCACCCTTTTTTAACAGGAATAGGTTGTTCTTTTCTAAATGCATTCAATCCCCAAAATGTGGCAAAAATCGTCACTTCATGGTCATAAGCCGCTGCACCATTAGCAATAATAAAGGCTGCCATAGCCTTATCGTAATCCCCACTAAATAAAATAATCGTTGTTTTCTCTTTTTTATTTTCCATCTCTGCTCTCCTCCAAATATTATTTTTAATGTATCTGTAACACAAAGTAATTACATACTTATACTGCTATCGGTATATTAATATGCAAAAAAGAATAGATCAATGTTAAACTTCACCATTGCATTCGGACTTCAAGTGAATAAATCGACTTTAATTTAAAAAATAACCAAAGGTTCTTGAGGCTATAGAGATCCTCCCCAAGTTATTGTCTGTTTCTTATCAGTCTTTTTTATATCACCCGTCCACTCTCATACCGCCCTTCATATTCACAACATTATACCGCTTGGCATGTAACAATTCGCATGCTTTTCCACTACGATTTCCACTACGACATACAACAATGGTTTCTTTATTCGAATTAAACTCTTGTAGGTGGTATGGGATTTCACCCAAGGGAATATGTTTAGCACCTGGAATATGCCCTGTTGCCCACTCTTTAGGTTCACGAATATCTAATACAACAACATCTTCTCTATTTTTTAATCTTCTCAGCACTTCTTCGGTGTTTTGCTCCTTAAATGAAATTTTTTGCATTTCTGCAACCCCCCTCCTTTTTATTGAGTCAGAATTTCAAACCATATTTTAACCACCGTAGCAACAATCAATGCGGCTAAAATCCACTGGAGAATTCTTGTATTTATTTTTTTACTTATCATAGCCCCTAATGGTGAAGCCACTGTACTTGCCACAACCATAATAAGGGATGGAATAAGCAACATATGTCCGCCTAGAAACTTACCTACTGTAGAGCCAATAGATGAAATAAAGGTAATAGCCAAAGATGATGCGATCGCTACCCTAGTAGGTATTTTCAATATGACAAGCATGACAGGAACGGTAATAAACGCACCTGCTGCTCCAACAATTCCAGATAGGATTCCTATAATCCCCGAAAGGATGGCTGCTAAGGTTTTGTTAAACTTCACTTTCGTAAAGTCTTCTACATCATCACCTTTTTTTGGCAAAAACATCATGACGGCAGCGATTAGCGCCAAAATTGCGTAGACCAAATTAATGGTGGAATTCGGAAGAAATTTAGACCCGTATCCTCCAATGAAACTTCCAACAATAATCGATATCCCCATTGTGATGACCAATAGCTTATTAATGTAACCACCCTTTCGGAATGCGAACATACCAGCAAGCGTAGCAAAAAATACTTGGACAGCACTAATTGCTGAAACCTCTTGGGCAGTAAAGGCTATGAAACCCAATGCAGGCGGAATGTATAACAGCATTGGATATTTGATAATTGAGCCTCCAATCCCCACCATTCCCGATATGGCTGACCCGACAAATCCAATTCCAAATAACATCAAGATATATGCCCAATCCATGTTATACCCTTCTTTCCAAAAAAGGGAATGACACTATACTTAAAGTCATTCCCTTTCCTATTTTTATCCTTTTTTAATCCAGAACTTTAATACACCATTTTCTTCTGTGTCTTTTAACATTTCATGTCCTGATGACTTTGCCCAAGCAGTTAGGTCATTTTTAGCCCCTTTGTCTGTTGTATGGACTTCCAGAACCTCACCCGATTCAATTTCACCGATTGCTTTTTTTGTTTTCACAATTGGCATCGGACATGCCAACCCTTTTGCATCTAATACTTTATTGCTATTCATCTTTGTTTCCCCCTTATTTATCGTGTACCGCACAACGGTTTGGACCAATTTCCATTTCCCGTTGTTCTTCTTCATTTGGGGTAATTTTCCCCATATTGGTTTGACGAATTTCTTGGTAGGCATTCGGTTGTGGTGGCAAGTTCTCTGTAACTGTTTTTCTGAATTCAACTTCATCTTGAATGTTTAAACCTGGATTTTTCTGATACAAATCACCCATACGAGCGGATACTTTTCCACCTTCGCCCAGTTCCGTTATTTTTCCAAAGTGTGCAGGAAGAACAATCAGGTCATTGGAAAGCTCTTTATACCGATTGTATAGCGTGTTACGGAGGTCTCCCACCCAATCTTCGGCTTTACCAGCCAAATCTGGACGACCAATCGATTCAATGAATAGAATATCCCCTGTCAGAAAATACTTGTCGTCAACAATAAGGGAGGTACTACCAATTGTATGACCTGGGGAGTATATCGGTTGGATGGTAATCGTTGTATTACCAACTGTAATATTTTTGCCTTCCTCCAGTTTTTCGTACGTAAAAGTAACCTCTGTTGCATCTTTTGGTGGGAGCCAGTAAGTTGCTCCAACTTTTTCAGCTAATTTCTTTCCGCCAGAAATATGGTCTGCGTGCAAGTGAGTATCAATCGTATGTTTAATTGATACGTTAATATCTTTAGCAAATTGCTCGTAAACATCGGTCATCCGTAACGTGTCAACAATGGCTGCTTCTCCATTAGAAACCACCATATAGGAGAGACATCCTTTCCCAATTCGAACGAACTGATAAATGGAACCTCCGTCTTTTAAATCACCAATCTTTACGGGTTCCAAATGCTCACTCCAAGCTTTCATTCCACCTTCGAGATAGAAAACATTGGTTCTTCCAGCTTCGACAATTTTCTCCGCAACAAATTGAGAAGAACCTTCTTTTGCACAAACCACAAGCACCTTCTTGTTATTAGGTATTTTATCGAGAGCTGGATCTACCCCATCAATCAAATCAAAATATGGGATGTTAATGATTTCAATCTTATCCCCTTCAATTCTCCAATCATTAAAATCACTTTCATTACGGACATCAATGATAAATAACTCCTCTTTTTGGAAAACAATTTGTGCCAATTCGTTTGGAGACATTTTATTCAAACCTGTTATCGTGTTCATTGTCATATCCTCCATAGCTTAAAATGTTAAGGTAATATTGGCATCCTTCGCGAAATCAAGGAATGTAACAGCCCCACCAACATCAATTCCATCGATAAAGTCTTCCTTCTTCAAATTCATTACGTCCATTGTCATTTGACATGCAATTATTTTTACACCCATTTGCTGTGCCATCCCCACTAATTCAGGAATAGAAGGTACATTTGCATTTTTGAACCCTTCAGCGAAATGTTCCTTGCCAACTGGCATTGGCAATTGTTGATAAGCCTCTTTATGAATTAAATTCAACCCCTCAAATGTGAAGAAAATAGCGACCTCTGCATCTGTTGTAGCTGAGGCTGTAGCAATATTAAATACCTTGTATGCGTCAAACAATCCACCGTTGCTTGCAATAATTGCGACTTTTGTTGCCATTACTCGTTCCTCCGTTTGATGTAGATTTATTGGTTTTTTTCCGTTGTTCCTGTCCACCCAGACATTCCTGGCAATACATTTCTAACGTTTTTAAAACCCTTTTCAGCTAAAAGTTGACAAGCCATATCACTTCGGCTTCCTGTTCGGCAAATAACGTTAATTTCTTCATCTGGGTTCAATTCATTTAATCGAGATTCTAATTCACCTAATGGAATGGACTTAGCTCCTGGAATGCGATTAAATGCATATTCAGCTGGTTCACGCACATCCAAGATCGTGAATTTCTCCTTTGCATTAAGTTTTGTTTGTAATTCTTCATTGGTGATTGTATGAGGGTATTTTGTTTCTTCCTTTACTTCACTTGGACTTGACTTGCGGAGATAATGCTTTAAAATTTCCCCTTCTACAACGGTACCCAAATATTGATGTCCTGTATTTTTTGCCCATCCTTGAATATCAGCTAATGAACCTTTGTCCGTAGCCTGTACTTCAATGACTTGACCTGGCTGTAATTCCTCTACAGCCTTTTTTGTTTTTACAATAGGCATTGGACATGCAAGACCTTTACAATCGAGGACTTTATCTGCTTTAATCGAAGCTTGTGAACTCATAAACATTCCTCCCGAGATTTAGTCTCTCTCCACTTCGCCTTTCCATCCCAACATTCCACCTGCCATATTCAGCAGGTTGTCGTATCCGAGATTTGACAAATATTCACATGCCTTTCCACTTCTATTTCCGCTTCGGCAAATGAAAATCACTTCCTTATCTTTTTCGATTTCACTTAAACGGTTTGGAAGTTCATTTAGTGGAATGAGTTTAGAACCTTTAATTCGTCCTTCCGAGTATTCTTCTTGATTTCTTACATCAATCAGTTGGACTGCCTTTTGGGTGGTTAATTTATCTTTTACTTCTTGGGGTGTAATATCTTTCCACGTTCCACGCATTATTTTTCCCTCCTGTCTCTTTAAATATGTGCTGTTCACTTGAGTCTTATACATATACCCCTATGGGTATTATTATATGCATCAAAGAAGATATGTCAACACCTTTAATAACCTACTGCATGAAATTCAATTTCTTGGTGGAAGTGGGCTAAGTATTGTTTTATTTGCTCAACGTCATTAAAATTGGTTATATGATAATTATACCCAATAGATATTTACAGGAGAGTTATTAGGTCTTCTCAATTCACAATTCGCAAAAATGATTCAGAATCTAGAACTTATTCATTTCACTCGAATCGTAATTTGTGGTCAGGTTTCTTGTTCGGTCTTGGCTTTGTTGCTTTTTTCGATGAAACTGTTTTTCATCAACTTCTTCATTGGCATCATTTTTACGACAAGTCCACAACTGAGATTTGGCTGGTCTCGGATGGTTTTATTCACGCTTTTAGCTGGGTTGCGACCATTGGCGGCTTGTTTATGTTCGCTGATTTGCGTCGACGAAACACCTTGTACTCAATAGATGGTGGGGTGGTGTATTACTTGGTGCGGGCGGATTTCAATTATACGATGGTACAATCCAACACAAGATAATGAGGATACACCAGTTTGCTATGTTGAGAATGTTCTTATGTACGATTTGATTTGGAATGTTATAGCCCTTGCAATGGTAGTAGGCGGTATTGTTATCCTTATGCGTACAAGATCACCCGAAAAGGAATTTCACTTATTTGCCTTCTTTAACGAACTGCTCAACACGGGATTTAATTGCATCACGAACTTTGCGGAACTGTTCTTTAATTTCTTCCTCTGTTCCTGTTGCTTTCGCAGGGTCATCAAATCCCCAGTGCCACTTGATTGCATTTGGATTGTTCACTACTGGGCAGTTATCCGCTGCGTGACCACATAAAGTAATGATATAATCAGCTCGTTTTAAAATTTCTGGGTCGATTATGTCAGAAGTATGATGGCTGATATCTACTCCTGCTTCTTTCATTGCTTCAACGGCACGTGGATTAAGCCCGTGAGCTTCAAGCCCTGCACTTTTAACTTCGTATTTGTCACTACCAAGAGCATTTAAGAAACCGTGTGCCATTTGACTTCTGCAAGAATTTCCTGTGCAAAGAAAGTACACCAATTTTTTGTTATCCATTTTTCATTCTCCTTTTTCATTTTTTGGATTATTTAATAACAGCATTTGTTCAACCTTACTTAATAAATCTTTTAAGCTAAAGGGTTTGTTCAAAATATCCATTGCGTCAAGATACAAGAACACTGTTCTTGATTAAACGATGTGGTCAAAAACAATATAGGAACATCGATTCCCTTGTTTCTTATTGTTTCACAAAGCTTTAAACCGTCTACATCTCCAAGTTGAACATTGATAATAATTAGCCCGAATTCATTTGGGTTATTATGTTTTAGAAATTCCTCTCCAGTCTCAAAATGCTCTACATTATAACCAATGCGTTCAAGATTATATCTGAGAAGAATTGCGTGACTTGGTTCCGGATTAACCCCCTAGGTTTGGACACATACTCTCTTATTCTTACTTTTTCATAGCTTTTCGTTTTTGGGTGAGGAAT
>NZ_JBYTBG010000077.1:0-10445 GCF_058788915.1 Brevibacillus sp. FW301-21C12A | reverse complement strand
TTGACCTCACTCTCATCCCGCCCCTAAAGGGGGTGCTATCGCACCGTAGCGGGCTTTCTCGTTCGGAAAATCTGTAAGCATTAGAAAAAATCAAACCTCCATCCGTTCATCCGGAAATGGAGGTTTGATCTAGGCTCCGCCGATTCTTGCCGAAATCGCGGTGGCCTTCTCTTTTACTTTTTCAATGAGCTGCGGCAGCCTTTCCTCCGGGACCCGGAAGATCGGCGCATTGATCGACAAGGCTGCCACGAGCTGGTTGCCGTAGCCGAAGACCGGGGCTGCGACTGCCATCGTCCCTTCCGTTTTCTCCCCGTAGCTGATGGCATAGCCGCTCTGCTTCGCTGCTGCCAGTTGCTCTACAAATGCCTGCTGCCGCTGCTCGGGCAGTTGCGCGGAGACGACCTTGGCGATTTCAGCCGCCTTGGCATGAGCGAGAATCATTTTGCTGGGAGCGCCAATCGTGAGAGGAATGCGCTCCCCCAAATTCTCGTCGATGCGGATTTTCAGCGGGCTTTCGACCTTTTCGATCGGCATCGAATCTGTCCCCGCCGGCACGTTGAGGAAAATGCTCTCCTCGACCTCGTTTGCCAGCTCCTCCATGAACGGCCGCGCCACGGCGCGCAAATTCAGCTTTTCATGCAGAATAAAGCCGATTTCCATCCAGGTATATCCCGGCTTGTAATGCTTGGTCGCAGGCTCCTGCTCAACCAGGCCGAACTGGATCATCGAGTCGAGAAAACGATGGAGCGTGCTGATGGGCAGGCCAGTTGCGTCAGCTAGCTCCGAAATCGGCCAGGCAGGTTTTTCGTCAGATATCAGCACTCTGATAATTTTCATCGTCCGCTCGATAGATTGAACCATAATTGCTTCGTCCTCCGTAAAAGTGCGTTACGCTGCAACACTCGTCCCTTTGTCTTGCTTTTTCGGCGCCCTTCCCCGGGCCAGCCTGGCTTCCAATCGGTTGACAAAATAAGTGAACAGCATAATCAGCACGAGATAGTACAAGCCGACAACCATGTACGTTTCCAACTGCTTGTAGTTGGAAGCCGCCTCGCCGAGACCGGTCCCCCACAAATCTTGCATTCCTACGTACGCGACCAGCGACGAGTCTTTCAGCCCGATGATGAACTGGTTGCCTAGCGCCGGAATCGCCCTGCGGAACGCCTGCGGCAAAATAATCCGGCGCATCGCCAGCGGATACGACATCCCGAGCGAGCGCGACGCTTCCATCTGTCCGCGGTCAATCGACTGGATCGAGCCGCGGAAAATTTCGGCGATGTACGCGCCGTTGTGGACCGCAAGCGCGATAGCCCCCGCCCAGAACTGGGAGAGCGTCACCATGTTCGCCAGCCCGAAGTACAAAATACAAATTTGCACGATCAGCGGCGTGCCGCGAATGACGGTAATGTACACGTGCGCGAAGTAGTTGAGCGGCTTGGAATCGGATATGCGGAAAAAGGCAATGACCAGACCGACGATGCACCCGAGCAAGAGGGCGACTGCCGTAAGCTGCACGGTCAGCCATGTCGCTTTAAGGAAAAGGGGATAACTGGATAGGAAAATATCAATAATCATTGGAGATCCTCCTCACATGAAGCGGAAAAAGGGGGGCGCCCAGACCGGACACCCCGTTGCCCACTTTATTGTTTTTGCAGGATATTGCGGCCAAACCATTTTTGGCTGATTGTTTCATAGGTGCCGTCTTTGATGATTTCGTCCAGTGCCTTGTTGATCCGGTCGACTGCCTCCTGGTCGCCCAGTCGCACGGCAATCGCCTGTTCATCGTAGCTGAGCGGTTCGCCGACGTCGATCACTTTGCCGCCGCCCTCTTTAATAAAGCGCAAGCCTACTACCTGGTCGGTAATGACCGCATCGAGGCGTCCTGTCGGCAAGTCGAGCAACGCCGTAATATCGCTGTCGTACTGCGTGATCTTGTCTTCATCCGTCAGCTTTCTCGCCCAGTCGAGGTAGTTGGAAGCCTTCACGACGCCGATCTTTTTGCCTTTCAGGTCTTCCTTGCTCTTGATCGTCGTATTGCCCTCCTGGACGAAAATTTGCGAGCCGGAGCGATAGTACGGGTTCGTGAAGGAAACTACCTTTTGCCGCTCTGGCGTCACCGTCAAGCTGCCGATGATCGTATCGTATTTTTTCGCTTCCAGACCTGGAATGATCGTCTCAAACGGGTTTGTGATCGGCACCGGATTCATGCCCATTTTTTCCGCCAAAGCCTTGCCGATTTCCACGTCAAAGCCTGTCAGTTCTCCGTTTTCTTTAAAGCTGAACGGCTTGTACACTCCGCTCATCGCGTACGTAAAATCTTTTTTGCCTTCGCCGCCCGCTGCCTGTCCGCCGCCTGCTGGCGCGCTGCTCTCCTGCGAGCCGCATGCCGCGAGCAAAAGCGAGCCCAACAGTACGGTCGACAACAAAACTCCTGACCATTTTGCACGTTTTTTCATCTGAAATTCCCCCTGTTTCTCTTTTTTAGCGGATACTGCCCAAAAACTGTTTTGTTCTCTCATGCTGCGGGTTTTCAAAGAACGCACTAGGCGGCCCTTGCTCCAAAATTTGACCATCGTGCATGAACACCGCCCGGTCGGCAACCTCGCGGGCGAAGCCCATCTCATGGGTCACGACGATCATGGTCATTCCTTCTTTTGCCAACTGCTTCATTACCTGCAACACTTCGCCGACCAGCTCAGGGTCAAGTGCGGAGGTAGGTTCATCGAAAAGCATGATTTTCGGCTTCATCGCAAGCGCCCGCGCAATCGCCACGCGCTGCTTCTGTCCGCCCGAGAGCATGTCCGGGTAGACATCCGCCTTATCCTGCATGTTTACTTTTTTCAGCAGTTCGTACGCCAGCTCTTTCGCTTCCGCCGCCTTCATTCCTTTGACGTGCACCGGCGCTTCGATCACGTTTTCCAGTACCGTCTTGTGCGGGAACAGGTTGAAGTGCTGGAAGACCATGCCCACATTCTCGCGAAAATGGTTCAGGTTGGTCTTGTGCGGGTCAATCTTCTGCCCGCTGATCCAGATTTCGCCGCCATCGTGAAACTCCAGAAAATTCAGGCAACGCAGCAACGTACTTTTGCCTGAACCGCTGGCCCCGAGCAAGACGACGACTTCTTTCTCCTCGACCTTGAGCGTTACCCCTTTCAGTACCGTGAGCGAGCCGAAAGATTTGACAAGCTGCTTAACCTCAATCATCCTGCTATCCCCCTATCTATCTGCTGCCGGATGGATTGCCTCTTATACTTTTTCCGAATACCGGAAATGATTTCTGATTTAAATTATAATTGTATATTTTCAGACATTCAAGAAAAATTTAATTTGCTGAATAAATATGCATGAACGCCAAAAAAAGCGGCTTCCTCCGGCTCTTCAACCAGAGGAAGCCACTGTCGCTGTGCCAGGCTTTACGCGCCTGGCTTCGCCTTGTTTACGGCTGCTGTCTTCTTGTCGTCACTGTTCTTGCCCAGCTCATGCTTGATGAATAAATAGTTTTCGATCTCGCGCAACAAGTAAAACAGCGACGCCCGCGTCTCGAACTCCTCGCGCGTGCGCGGCAGCTCCGACTCTTTGATCTCCTCGCGCATCTGGCGAAGTTGGTCGATAAAGCGGTACGCCGTATTGCCCGGATGCACCGATGCGCTGATTTGTTCGAGAAAGTCCGCGATGCGGTGGCTCTGCGGCACCTGCGTGTCCAGCGACGACACGATCGGCATCATCCGCTCCAGCAGCTCAAACTGCTTTTCGCGCATGACAAAATACTGGTAGTACGAATCATCCCGGCGTCCCAGCCGGTTGTCGATGTCGCGCGACGCCAGCCGAATCGCTTTTTCCAGCAGACCGGGCGCCTCGATCATCTCTTTTCCGTCCCACTCGCTCTCGCCGTGTCGCAAATAGTAGCTGAACTCCCGCAAAATTTGCCGGAACAACTGCTCCACCTGCTTTTGCATCGCGCGCAAATCTTTGTCCAGGCTCGGCATGTACAAGTTCACGAGCAGCGCGACGCCCACGCCGATCACCAACAGCCCCGCTTCGTTCAAAAGCAGCGGGAGATCCATTCGCTCGGACGAGTACAGATGCATGAGCACGACCATGCTGCTGACGAAGCCTTCCTGAATCCCGAAGCGCACGGCCAGCGGCAAAAACAAAAGAATCGCAAGCAAGATAGCCAACGGCGAGTAGCCCAAAAAATAAAACAGCGCCATCCCGATCCCCAGCCCGAGAAAGCTGGCCATGATCCGGTTCCACGCCGTGCGAAACGACTGCTTGACCGTCACCTGGATGCAAAGAATCGTAATGATTCCCGCCGATGCCGGATACATCAGATCAAGCTGCTGGGCCAAAAAGATCGAGATCGCCGTCCCAATAGCCGTTTTTAATGTACGATAGCCGATTTTCAGTTTGAGAAAGCTCAGTCTTGTTCCCCTCCGCTCTGATGTCGCTTCCCTTTTCCTTTACTGTACCAAAAAGCGCCCGCGAACCAAAGACAAGACTTTGTTAAAAAAAGTAAACGTTGCATGAAGCGAAGCGGCTTGCAAGCGTAGTGCACAGTCGGCAAAAGGCTGTCGCCGTCACACTTTTTTCCCGCAGCCTGGACAGTATTGGTAGTCGGCCTGCACGCGCTGTCCGCAGTACGGGCAAAACGCTTTTTCGCCCGCTGCTTCTGTCCTTGTCGGCTTCCCTGCTGCGCGCTCGCCGCCGTACTTGCGGTTCAGCGGATCGCCTTCTTCGCTCGCATCGGTAATATCGTAGAGCGACATCCGTTCTTTTCCGGTGGCGTTTTTATAGTGATAGACACCTTGCGCAATGCCTATAATGACGAACACGACGCCAAACAGCGGAAAAATGCTCCCGACCACAGGAAACGGCGAATCTTGTGTAATCACAAACGCCATGATCGTCCAAAAAATGCCGAAAACAACGGCTGCGATGCTTCCGGCCGCCCCCATTGCCGACGGCCCTCTTCCTGGCTTGATACTTTTCATCCGCACCCTCTCCCTCGCCTCCCGGACGTTTTTGCCGGAAGCGTTTCTCTTGTTCCACGCATTTCTCCCATCCTATTACAAGTACGTTTTGATGACAAATCGGTTTCCAAGAAAAAAGACACCATCGTCTCCATGATGGTGTCCGCTTGTCCTGCCTACCGGGCGATTGCTCGGGCGGCTACTGCTTTGTCTTTTTCAGCTCGTAAAGGGCTTGCATTACCTCCGCAACGTCTCCCCGCGATACGGTTCCCTCAGGCGCGAACGAGGCTGCCGACTTTCCTTTCAACAGGCCGTGAGCCGTCGCCAACGCCACTGCCGGCACCTGCTTTTTCGGCACGTCCTGATACGGCACTGTAAAAAACTCCGGCTTGTCCAGCACATCCCCGTAGCCGAGCAGGCGGGCGACGATATCTGCTGCATCGGCGCGCGTCGCCGTCCGGTCTGGCGCAAACGTCTGGCCCGTTTTCGGAATCAGTCCGTATTGCAGCCCTTTCTGGATCGCGGCGTAATTCGGGTGTTTGACATCCACGTCGGCAAACGGGTAAGGCTTCTGTTGTTCGTCGCTGGAGAAACGCGGCCGGAGGTAGTTGAACTCGATCCGGTTCGTCAAACGGCCGATCATCTGGATCAGCTCGCCGCGCGTCACGGCTTTATCCGGCTCCAATTTTCCGTCTTCAGCGCTCAGCCAATTCATGCGCAGCGCCAGTTCCAGTGCCGCCTGCTGCGGATGGCCTTCGATGTCGCTCGGCTTCTGCTGTTTTTTCGCCTCGGCAAAGCTGAGCCATTCGCCCGTCTCTGCCAGGACAACTCCCGCATCGCCTACGTAGCGATACACGAGAATCGGCTCGCGCGGCTGCGGCGGCACCGGAAATGGTTCTTCCTGCGGCAAATAATAGGTCAACTGTAGCGTTTTTTGCTTCTGCTCGGCCTTTTTCGCAGCAGCGCGGTCCACGATGTCCTTGCCCACTGCCCCGACAAACGGCGTCCCGTCCCAACGGCTGCGGTTGTCCAGTGTCTCGGCTACCCCGGTCTCGGGATTGACCTCTACCGCGAACTGCGCATATTCAATCGGGATGCCGTCTTGCAGCCAGCCAAACGTAATCTCGTACGGCAGACCCTTCTCCTGCATGCTCTGGAGCGTCTCCTTTGACGGGGATTGTTTGACCAGGTAAATGTCGCCGAGCCTGTCCGCATACAAGGTACGCACCAGCTTGAGCGCGGATGCCTCTGCTTGCTCCCAGGTGACTGCCTTTTCCCATTTTTGTCCTGATCTCTGGAATCGCGCATTCTCGTTGACACTGTATTCCACCAGCTCGCCGCGGTCGTTGATACTGAGTTCTGTCTGCTCCTCACCCGAACCGTTTCCTTGAAGCGGCGTGAAGCTGAAACTCCATCTGCGCACCTCGACCCCATCCACGCCGGAGCTGGTGCCGCCCCCGTTGCTGCCCTCAGAGCGGTATGACCCTGGCAGCTTCTTGATGTATTGCTCGGCAATTCGCTGCGCCTCTTCTTTTGAAATCAGCGGTTTTTCCTCGGCTTTGGCATGCGTATTTCCCAACGGCTCGATGTTTTTCGCGCTCGCCTCTTTGCCAAGCGCATTGAGCAGTTGTCCGGTTGCTGCATCCACGAATTGCGGATCGTCCGCTTCGTATTTGTACGCAAGCTGGAAGGGAGCCAGACGCTGCGATCGTCCGAACATGGACATGTCGCTGAACAGCAAAGTAGGAGCAGCCTGCTCGTCCCACTTTTTCGCGGCTTCGGCGCTGTCGATCACCTTTGCGGCATCAGGCAGCTTGCCTTCGTACCACTCCCGGCTGAAGCTCATCACTTCCCCGTTGTGGTCCACGATGAACCGAAAGCCGTTTTCCAAAAAAGGAATCTCGTTTTCCACGCGGGTAAAGGTGACAAATTCCCGCTGTTCGCCGCGGAACATAGGCTGATTAGGGGGCACATACTCATTTGCTTTGGACAGGCGTGCCCGCTCGTCTGCTGTCGTTACCCGCTCGAGAAATGCGGTGGCCGCTTTTTCCGCTTGCTCTCTGGAAATTTGCGCTGAGCCTCCGCCGCTCTCGTTTTCTCCATACTTGGAATAGTCCAACAATTTTCCCGATACCGCATCAATTGTTACGGAAAGACTTGCTTCGTTTGCTTTTTCCCAGACCACCCGCCAGATCGGCTCGGTTGAATACGCTTCGTTTGCGCCGACATAGCGCGCCCGCAAAAGCCTGTAGTCCGCCGGAACCGCCACCCATTTTTGCGCCTGCTTGAGCGCTTCTTCCTGCGTCAACGTCTTCGCTGTCGGCTGCTCGGCCGCGTAAACCAACGGCGCTCCCCCGATTGTCCCCGCATTTGCAAACAGCGTGGTCAGCAGCAAAGACGACGACATGCCCATTGCCAGCCCCCACGATTTTGTGCCTCGTAGCAAAACTACCCTCTCCTCTCTTTCTTTGGACGTCCCTCCTTATTCTACCATTTTATCTGGAAAATGCAGTAAAAAAAGACCCGCCGATGCGACAGGCCGCACAGCAGGTCTTTTGGATGGATTGCTATACTTCCAGTTTTTTCGCGAGCGTCTCTTTGTTCAGCACGTTTCCAACCAGGAAGTTGCCGAATTCGCCAAAGCGCGCACTCACTTCGTCAAAGCGCATTTCGTAGACGATATGCTTGAACTCCAGCGGATCGTTGGCGAACAAGGTGACGCCCCACTCCCAATCGTCGAAGCCGATGGAGCCGCCGATAATTTGCTTCACGCGGCCAGCGTAGGAGCGGCCGATCATGCCGTGGGAGCGCATCATTTCCTGGCGCTCCTGCATGCTCAGCATGTACCAGTTGTCTTGCAGGTCGCGCTTTTTGTTCATCGGATAGAAGCAGATGTGCTCCCATTTTGGCAGGATCGGATACAGGCGGTCGCGGACATGCGGGTTCGCTTTTGGATCTTCTCCCGGGTTATGTACGTAGTTGCTCAGCTCGACGACAGATACATACGAGTAAGGAGCTTCTGTATAGGAAGCAAAGCGGGTTTTATTGAAAGCAGTCTTGATCTCGTCGAGTTCTTGCATGGTCGGACGCAGGAACATGAACACGAGGTCTGCCTTGTGTCCGAGGATGGAGTAAAAAGCGGTGCTGCCCTGGTTCTCGGCTTCGTTGGCTTCCCATGTTTGGATCAGGCCGTTCAGCTCGTCCAGCGCTGCTTGACGCTCTTCAGCCGAAGCCGCTCTCCACTTTTCCCAATTGATGGTGCGGAAATTATGATACGTGTACCAACCTTCTAATGTAAGCAACGCTTCGTTTGCGCTCATCGAAAATCAGCTCCTCTAGAAAAATCTGGTCAACCTCATGGCAACACTCCCAGTATAGCATAAGGGACGAGCATATATTCGGAACAGATTGGTGAACAACAAAGAAACAAGCGGCGCCCGGCGGCTACCGCTTGTCTTCGCTGCTCGCTGCGGCCACGCCAAGCTGGCTCGCCGCAGCCTTGTCTACGATCACTGTCACATCCGGGTGAAGCTGGAGCAAGGAAGCGGGCACATCCGCTGTCGGCTCGCCTTCCAGCATCAGCCGCACAGCTTCTGCCTTCGCCTCGCCGCTCGCCAAAAGCACGACTTTTTTCGCGCCGAGAATCGTCTTGATCCCCATTGAGACAGCTTGCGTAGGCACTTCCTCGACGCTTGCAAAATAACGGGCATTCGCTTCGATCGTGCTCTGCGTCAGTTGGACCACGCGCGTCGTCGACTCGGCGGATGAGCCTGGCTCATTAAAGCCGATGTGCCCGTTGTTGCCGATCCCGAGCACCTGAATGTCGATTCCGCCCGCTTCGCGAATCGCTTCCTCGTAGCGCGCGCATTCTTTCGCCAAATCTTTCGCATCGCCTGCCGGAACGTGCGTTTTTTCCTGCGGCAGATTGATATGGCGGAACAAGTTTTCCTGCATGTAGGCGCGATAGCTTTGCGGATGGGCAGAGGACAGGCCGACGTATTCATCCAGGTTAAAGCTGCTCGCCTGGGAAAAATCAATCCCCTCCTCCTGATGCAGCTTCACCAGCTCCCGGTACATGCCTACGGGAGTGCCGCCCGTCGCCAGCCCCAGGACGGTCTGCGGGTGGTTTTTCACTTCCCGAGCGAGCAGTTCCGCCGCTTTGCGGCTCATCTCCTGATAGTCTTTGACAATTACGAGCTTCAACTCATCTCACCTCAGTCAATATTTTCTCTCCAGCACGGCCTTGGCCGTCCGTTCCTTGTACGTGAGCGCTTTTTCCTTGTTGCGCAAGGCAATCGTCGTGCAGATGACGTCCAGCACGTGCAACTGGGCGATTTTCGCCGCCAGCGAGCCGCCTTGCAGCGGGCCTTCCTGTGCGGCGGTCAAAAGCGTAATATCGGCCACGTTCGTAATCGGCGAGCGGCGGTAATGCGTGATGCAAATGATCGTCGCGCCGGCTTCCTTGGCGACTTTCAGCGAGTCGATCGTGTCCTTGGTGCTGCCTGACACGGACAGCCCGACCGCCACGTCTCCCGGTCCCAATGTCGCCGCCGCCATCGCCTGCAGGTGCGACTCGCTCATCGCATCGACCCGCAGTCCGATCCGCAAAAACGCGTACTTGGCGTCCTGTGCCGTCACAGCGGATGTTCCCACTCCGTAAAAGTGAATCGTGCCCGCCTGTTGCAACAGCTCCACGCAGCGCTCCACCTGCTCCGGATCAAACAAGGCCGCCGTATCGGCAATCGCCTGCTGATTCGTCGCCGTTACTTTTTGCGCCATCGTCTCCAGCGAATCGTCCTCGCCTACTTCGCCGTGCAAGTTTTTCACCGGCGCAACCAGCTCCTGCGCCAGCGCCAGCTTGAACTCCTGATAGCCGCGAAAACCGATCTTCCGGCAAAAGCGCAGCACGGTCGTCTCGCCCACGCCCGCCTTTTCCGCGAGGTCGATCACGGATGAGTAGATGACGCTGTCTGTCTGCTGCAAGACGATGCTCGCGACTTTTTGCTCCGATTTCGTAAAGGAAGGCAGAAGACTTTGGATATGCAAAAGCGTATTGTTTTTCAGCCCCGGATTGGACAGCTCCTCGGTGTGTCCTGCCATGTCGCTCCCCCCTTGGGTCATAAGCCCGGTCTCGTTCGTATGATTGCCGAATTTTTCGGATCGAAGCTTGCTTTCTACCGCCATTATATCAAAAATGGAGTTATCCGCCATTGTATTTTCTAAAAGTGGAGTATTTCTCCAAAACCAAAACAGTCCTCTTTTCTAACACCGGCTATTCTGACCAAAAAGAGCAGTTGCCTGTTGACAAAAACATTCCTACATAACCATCTATCTTGAATTCTTAGTCAGTGAAAGTGCTTTTGTAACAGAATTACTTGAAATAGGAAAACATTTGTAATTGAGCCTTTTGCAGATTTCTGAGCCCTTTCGTATCAAGCACTTGAAAAGCATAAAAAAGGACTTCACCCCAAGAAG
>NZ_JBYTBG010000076.1:0-10466 GCF_058788915.1 Brevibacillus sp. FW301-21C12A | reverse complement strand
AAATTGGGGTGAAGTCCCTTTTTTATCCCTAGAAATCCTTGTGTCTCAAGGGCTCAGATTTCTGCAAAATGCTCAATCAAATTAATAAATAACTGTTTGATTTTATTTCCATCGCACCGGATCTGCACGGGTTCCTTGGTTGGATGAGAGTGAATTTCTACATTATGTAATGTGGCCTGCGTCTGAAGTAGCACGACGATATCCTGAATCAGTTTAGAAAGATCATGCTGTGTCATGTTCATCTCTTGCGGTTTGGCTAAAGCCAGTAGTTCATTTAGAATAAGTTCGATACGAGTTAATTCTTCCTTCATAATATCGTAGTACTTACTTCCTTTTTCTTTGCCGGCGCTTAACAATTGCAGAAATCCTTTCAGCGCGGTAAGCGGGTTTCGAATTTCATGCGCAATTCCCGCGGCCATTTGACCCGCTATGGATAATTTGTCTGCCTGATGAGCAGATTGCTTGGCTGCATCAAATTCGGTAATATCATGCATGACACAAATGCCGCCCACAATTTTATTGTGAACAATGATCGGCTTCCCATGACAAAGAATGAGGCGATGCTCGCCATTCGACTTTTTAACCACCATTTCTAAATCCCGGAAACTTTCGCCTCGATACGCCCGATAAAGCGGGGCGCGTTCCTTGCTCAACAGCGTTTTTCCATCTGTTTGATACAATCCGTATACAGAACTCCAGTGTTCGGGCGAAAGAGGTATCTTTACAAAGTCGTGCAATTGTCTTGCGGCTCTATTCATACTTGTCAATATCCCATTTTCATCACAAATCACAACGCCGACATCCATTGTTTCTACAATATCACTCATGACACGTTCTTGAGTAGCTAGGACGTCTTCCAGCGTCTTTCGGCTCGTTATATCCCGAAAAACTATCTCACGAACATTGCCCGAATCGTACCGCAGCGTGTTGCTTACGACCTCCACCCAAACAGAGGAGCCGTCTCTTCGACGTAATCGTAAAATGTTGCTATAACCGTCTTCATTCATCCACTCTTGCGAGCCCAATTTTTCTATATCGGGAGGATAGAACAATTCCCAGACAGGTCTTCCTATCAATTCCGTCGCATCATAACCCAGCAATGGTTTGCACGCCGGCGATATGTAGTAGATAATACCATTGATATTCAGTGTAGCAATCATTTCCCCCGTATGGTCCGCTAACAAACGATATTTTTTCTCGCTATGCTTTAGGTCCCTTTCCATATTGGATTGCAGGGTAATATCCCTTGCGATGCAATGCAGCCCTACGAGTTCATTCTGAATGAAATTGGGAATATTCAGTACGCTGTATTTCAACATTTTGCCGTCTTTCGCTTCAAATGAAGTTTCCATCTCAAAAGGGGAATTCGTAAATGATTCCATCACGTGTTCCAGACTTTTCCGAATGGTGTCTCCAAGTGCTCTTTCCAACTCATATAAGTCATCGCCCCATAATTTCGTGCAGGCGCGGTTCACATAGCTGAAACTTCCATCTAACATGACGTCGTAAACAAGATCGGAATGATGGTCAGCAAGTATTCTGAATTTATCGGCGTATGCCTCGTTCAATTCAACAAGCCTTTTGCGATACGTGATCTCCTGAACCTGGATCAAGAATACTCTTTCCGGATGTCCCTCCACATCGATGACCGATAGGGTTGTCATTCCCCATTTGTGTCTGCCGTCAAGACAAATATAGCGATTCTCCATTTCGACATAATCGGAATTGCCGCCTAGCAAGTCATTCATGAACCCGTTATATAATGGAACGTCTTCCGTATAAATAATGTCAAGTATTCTCATTCGCAGCAGTTCTTGTTCTGTATAGCCCAGCATGTTGCATAGCGAGCGATTGACCATTGCCACTTCACCACCGAATCGAACTAAAGCTTTTCCGACAAGTGTATAATGAAATGCGTGGTGAGCGACAGGATGTGAAAGTAAATCTGAAATATCCATTTGCAAGTAACCTCCGACTGTGCAATAAGCTTATGTTTGCAACCTTAACGGTCTTCTGTTAAAAATCTATGGATGTTCTCTATTATATATGGCATTTTTAACAGTTGAAACAAGATTCCGAGACCAACACTAATTTAGAGTCCCCCGTTACATGGAAACCGACTTGTGATCTAAGAAAGAGCCGCTTTACCACGCTTCATTATCCGATTCTTACGCAAATAAGACGGAGGCCGGCAAAGTACCGACCTCTCTGATCAAGTATAAACAAGATGCCTTTCTAAATTACGTTCGCGATCTCACACCCCAGAAGGACAAGCAAGTATGTCCATTTGCTCCCGATTTCGATTCCGTTGTTCGTCCTGCATCATTTGACATAACGTACTCGCCAATATTCGTCCAGCTGTTCTTGGCGCGACAGCTCCCGGTAAACTTGGCGCCAACATGGCCTTGATTCCGCGTTTTTCGGCGAAGCGAAAATCTGTCCCGCCAGGTTTGGAAGCTAAATCAATAATGATTGCGTGATGCGGTATACGAGTTAGCACACGAGATGTAAGGATTAGCGCCGCAACCGTGTTAAAAATAATATCCGCATTTGCGCCTTCTTCGTACAAATCTTTCGTATAAAACGGCTCAATCCCCATCTCCAAGGCACGTGCAAACTGCTCCGGTTTCTGCACACCTGCTTTGACGTGTGCTCCCAGACGGTGAAGCACGCTGGCTAACGTAAGACCGACTCTCCCCAATCCCAGAACCATACAACGCGAACCATGTATGGTAATATCCGTATGTTGAATGGCCATCATTAAAGCGCCTTCTGCAGTGGGAATTGAATTGTATATGGCTACATCGTCCCTATTGAGCAATTCAATCAGATCGATACCCACTTCCGAGCAAAGGTTCTTCAAGTAGGACTTAGCTATGCCGGAATAAACTTTTGCATGTTTAGGCAAACAGGACATATATTCTTTGTTCAGCATTAGCGTTTCGGTCGAAAATGAAGACTCTATTTTGCCATGGTCATCCGTACCAACAACCGGTAAAATCAATACATCCGCCTTGCTAAGTACTTCCTTCGTAAGCTTTGCGTGCCGGACTTCATGAAGTTGTTCCTTCACATCTTCATAACCGATTAATACAACATTGGCATCCAGGTCAGTAAATGAGCGAATAATTTCAAGATGCCGGGCATCGCCTCCAAGAATAACAACATGCATACCCGTTAACAAACAATCCCCTACTTTCCTTAAAAAATGGCCTGAAAACTAACGGTAATTAACTGCGTCTGTCATCTTTACAAGCGCGTCTGACCCTTTCATTCCGGGATGAATTCCATGTAATTCCGCCTCTAGGGTAACCATATCAAGAGGGGCGTCCAGCAATTGCTCTATCGTTCGTACCCCGACTGCACGTCCTGCGACAATTCGACGTTCTTTTAATTTTTCATTTAACAGCCGAATATCCAGTGCGCCGCACATGATATATCCGTGTTCAGTTGTGATAGCCAGTAGTGTTGTTTTGGGCAGAGTGACCTCAATGCCGATAACCTGATGCCCTTTCACTTCAATCGGTTTGATTATAATCATCTATGATGCAGCTCCTTTTTCTATACTATATATATGCCGGGGGTGATACCTGCACCATAGACGAATGCCTAAATCCAATATTGCTTGTGTATTATAACAAAGGAGACAACAAACGCGCCGCTTGATCAAGCATCCGCTCGGATGAAGGTCGATTCACGTGATCTTCCAAACGATAGGGAGTCGCCTCGGCAAGATCCCGTTCGAATTGTTCCGTTAGTTCCCGAGCCACATCGGAGTGATACATCACTGCGCAGATTTCGTAGTTTAAACGATAGCTCCGGAGATCATAGTTGGAAGAACCGAGTTCGGCAATCTCGCCATCGATAATCATGACTTTCGCGTGCAATACCCCTTTGTTATACTGAAACACATGGACCCCCGCCTCCACCAGTTCGCCGTAATACGTACGGCTGGCAGCGCCTGCAACTTTAGGAATCACCCGCTGCGGCACCAGTAATCTCACTCGAACCCCACGCGCCGCGGCTGTTTTGATGGCCATCAGGATATCCGCGTCGGGAATAAAATAAGGATTGACGATGTCGATGGATCGGGTCGCCTGGGTTAGACAAATGAAATGCATTTCCCGAATGACCGGAGTAGGCAGCGAGGGATTGCCTTCAAACATCTGGATATACACAGAAGGTGTATCTTCGGGTGAGGAAGCTTTCGCTATACGCGTGCTTTCCGTCGTTCCAAGCTCCGATCCCCACTCCCATCCGAATGCAGATCGCTCTGTTTTGCCAAAAGGAAAAGGATATTCGTTGTTGGGATGCGAACGTTGCACAGATTCAGGGTTGTTTCTTGCCGTTATTGGCGTATGGGGTATGTCCGGTGACGCCAATTTCCAATGGGCTTCAAAAACCGCCTTCGCATCATTCGCTGATTCGCCGGTTATCCGCATATGGGTATCGCGCCAGAATCCGGTATTCGGCTTCATTCCGGTATACTCATCCCCCACGTTGATTCCTCCCATAAATGTCTCCTTTCCGTCAATAATGACGATTTTGCAATGATCGCGGTAAGTCAAGTTGGATAGAATCCAGGGAAATCGCAAAGGGAAAATAGTCCTGCATTCAATGCCCGCCTCCTTCATCCGACGAATTGCATGTTTGGGAAACGACCGGCTTCCCAAGCCATCCCTTATAAAACGAATATTCACACCGGATAAAGCACGGTCAATCAGTGCGTCTGTGATCCGATTTCCAATATGGTCATTCCGATATATGTAATATTCAAGCTCAATCGTTTTTTGTGCGGATTGAATCGATTGCAGGAGTCTGCCGTAAGTTTCCATCCCGTTCGTGAGGATTTGGACAGAACCTGTTCGAAGGCCACTAACCGATAAGGGCTGTAAAGACCGGGCGATAACAGCTGCGGAATGGCCGCACAACGGAGGCAAAACGATCGGATTCTGATGCGATGAAACCAGCTTGTCCCGCCGCATTTGCACCGGATTCGTGACGAAAAGGTAACAAACGAAACCGATCATCGGAAATACCAGTCCGACTGTCATCCATGTCAGCGCCTTGGCGGGGCGGCGCACCTCCCGAACCGCAATAATGAGTAACAATGCTGTATTAACAATCCATAGTCCTGCGATCCATGCCAAGAAAATCAGCCTCCAATTATATAAACGATGAAAAAAGTTGCAGCCATGCCGAGAGATGGCTTTTTTTAGAACCCTTTATACTGCGGTTCTTCTTGTTCAATTTGTTGCAACCGCGGAACGACCTGGTCAATGATGTTTTGTGTCTGTTGTGCTGCGTTTGTGAATGTGGTTTTGGCCTGCTGGTTTTGTGTATTTAACGCAAACTGTTCAAAGCTGGCCTGCGCGCTTTTCAGCGAAGCTACAGCTGTTTTCAATTGAGAAGCTACCGTCATATCGATCACCTCCTGCAATAGCATCCGTATGTAATATGTCAACCCGTTCAAACGTGTATGAATGGTAACATATGGCGACTGGTTCTTGCCGGTTTAAGGTCCGGACTTACCGCAATCGATGCCTTTTCTGGCAATGCTTGAAGACATAAAATACAGCCCGACATAGATCGGAAATGAATAGATATGCTTCCAGTGAATGGGATGATATAAATCTGCCATTTGTGAGATCGGCTCGGCCACAAAAGCGGAAAAACCCCCAAATAGGAGGGCCTTTATCAGCGGGTTTACTTCCGGCTTGTACTGGTTCAAGAACATCACTGTGACGGGAAGAAGTGAAAAATTCCATGGAAAATTAGCCGGCATGAACGGGATGACTTCCCAGTGGTAATGCCAGAGACCCATGGCAATCCCCAGCTGATCCAGCCACGACGACACGATAATTATCGTAAACCCGGATAGTAGAAACTGTCCTGTTGCTCGTTGGTCCCGAATTCCGATCCAAATCAGCCAAGGACATATGGATAAACCTACTCCCAACCACCATTGGCGTGTAAACAGGACGTGATTGCGCCAAATTTCAGTCATGTTGCGGTGTGCTTCAACAATCAATTGATAGGCTTGTTCAATCGCATGATGAATCTGGTTTTCGTCCACCGATGTCACCCCTTTCCGTTTATGTGGGGACCTGCCATTATGCAATCTGTTGATAAAAGGAATCCAAGCCCCGTGACGGGCATTTTTACCGTGGACGCATATAATGGCGTAACCGAATAAGAGGAGTGATGAGTCGTGGCCGATGCCTCGCAATCCATATCAAAGGTATTACCCCCCTTTTCCATTTGGGGAGTTTATGCATCCGTCGCCGGCAGGCCGGTTGTATGGGGCAAGCTTGTGATGCGCGTTTTGCCGGACCAACGAGTTCAAGGCACTATCCAATTTCGCGGAACGCCGATTCCGATTGAAGGAAGCTGGAATGAAAGCGCGCAGCAGATCGTGTTTCATTCCCCCTACGCTGCCTATTCCGGTCATTTAACCATCTATGACGATGTCCAGATTCAACTTCGGCATTTGGTCCTCACCGGACGCCTTCGAATGCTCCCCCCCTCTTTACAGGCGGGCGAATATGGAACCTGGGTAGCGACAACTGATATCAACTTGCCGGAGCATAGCGGCTATGTCACATCCCAACCGTCTTCAACTTCGCTGCCGCCGGTCGGCGTATTTGTAACGTCAAATATTCTATATGGAAACTCGCGCAGATGAAGCAGGCACATATCCGTCATCGTCCAAACATCTGGCCTTGGCGGATATAAAATAATCCGTGCAGGATGCTGTATCGCGGGTACATCGTCTTCGACTTCCGGAAAACGGGTGAGGTAGAGAAAAGCAGTTAAAGGATATATGCAAAAGGTGTGAAGCATAACAACGCTGGTATAGTTGAATACTGGATCGGGTTCCAAACGCCACAAATAAAATTTTTCATGCGAGAAGAATTCGTAAAGCAATTGAAAACAAGCTAGGTATACCATCGTTGGATAGCACTGGGAAAACTGTATCCACCGACCCCACCGCCACGCCGCGAATACCGTCCATAACGCAATGGCTAAATGAATACTCACAACTCACCTTCAGATGTTATTTATCATGTGCTGGCGCAGTTACATGTAGGCGGTTTTAAGTTATCCAAAAAAAGAGTAGTTAATTCAGGCAATTAACAATCCGTAAGGTGAAACTTGCGAGATTGTGCGTCGGATAGCGGTATGAATATTAAGCAAGCACTAAATAGAACAATGGGAATATATTGAATACTAAAATGAGGTGATACAATGGCCGTTGTCAAAGCCAGGGCAAGTGATATAGATCTGTTGGCAAGATTGCTTCGAGCCGAAGCGGAAGGGGAAGGCGAACAAGGAATGCTGCTCGTCGGGGCTGTAGGAATTAATCGGATTCGGGCAAACTGCTCCGATTTTAAAGGCATTCGTACGATTCCGCAAATGGTATTTCAGCCGCATGCGTTTGAAGCAACCATACACGGTTACTTTTATCAAAAGGCAAGGGACAAAGATAGACGCCTTGCACGAAAGTCAATTAACGGTGAGCGACCATGGCCTGCTAAATTCGCTTTGTGGTATTTCAAACCCCCCGCAAATTGCCCTTCGACATGGTACAATCAGCCTTTTGTCGGAAGATACAAAAGCCACTGCTTTTACGAACCGACAGGTGTAGAATGCGAAAATATTTACAATACTTTTTAAACATATAAGACGCAGGCCTAATCCGGTCAGCGTCTTATATGTATTAAGCGCAAATCTCTGCATAACCGTTTGGAGTAATACTTTGCAGGTATGGGGATCTTCCAGTTTTGGTTCGTGTATGCCAATGCCAGTACCAACCGGCCAATCAGTTCTTTATTGACCAGCCAACACAACTCATTGTACTTCTCCAAGGCATTGAGGAAATTACTGAGTTGATGGAGCAGGGAGAATCGGCGTCTTTTTGAACATTTACACGAATCCGATGATGTCCCAAAGTTGATCCTTCGGTAGGCGTAAAATCCGATTTTGGTATCTTGATTTCTTACCGTATACCAGAGGAGTGTTTTGAGGAATGGAAGAGGGTGTCCAAAGGCAGGCCAGCCGATATGTCCGGCATCACCTACGAGAAGTTTCTGATCCGATCGGAAGATCTTCTTCGCTTACATTCCACAGTTCGGCCATTTCCTTGATATGCTTTGGACCAAAAGGGTAAGATCGATGGTTCACCAACCGAAGCGCCGACCGTCTACTGACTCCGATGATGTATAAAGGATATGAATATCGGAATAATATCAGTTACATATTCTGAAAATGGCAAATGGAAAGGAGAAAATATGGAAAAAAGCGAACTTAAATCACAATTTAAACACCGAATCAAAACGGCAAGTAATAAATCTCCAATAGTATTGGATGGCAAGGCAAGTAAAAAAGTTCCAACCGAGCCGAGTTTGATGGAGAGAACCAAAGAAGCGATGGAGAATATAGGAACCGAAATAAATAGCATCTGAATGGGTTTTTCATAATTAAAACCGGTCGGTTAGGGATTACCTTGACCGACCGTTACAGTGACAATGAGCCCCGTATTATCCTTTGGGTTTTACGAACAATGCAGCGAGAAACGAAAAAATAATCGCTGCGGATATTCCGGCACTGGTCACTTCGAAAATTCCGGTGATGATCCCAATCCAGCCATTGCTCTTTAGTTCTTGAAGCGCACCATGGACAAGCGCGTTACCAAAGCTTGTAATCGGGACCGATGCTCCTGCCCCGGCAAATTCAATCAGCGGATCATACCATCCAATTCCGTCGACAATCGCGCCCAATACAACAAGCAGGGTCATGGTGTGGGCCGGTGTAAGTTTCAAGACATCAAAACAAAATTGTCCGAAAACACAGATTGCACCTCCCACCAAAAAAGCCCAAAGAAAAATCATAATATCTCCCTCCCTGCCTCTATGGATACGGCATGAGCGATACAAGGAATGCTTTCCCCTTGTTGAAATGAAATCGGGGATAGCAGCGCCCCCGTAGCGACAACGAGGATTCGTTTCAGTTCACCTCTTCGCATCCGATTTAGCAAATGTCCATAGGTAACAACTGCCGAACAACCGCAGCCGCTTGCTCCGGCTTGAACCATTTGGGTTTCATAATCGTAAATCATCATCCCGCAATCGGAATATTCGGTTTGTTCGATGGGAAAGTTATGTTTCTTAAACAATTTACAGGCGATTTCATATCCGACTTTCGCAAGATCGCCGGTAACGATCAAATCGTAATAACCCGGTTCAATTCCCAAATCTCGAACATGCGCCTCAATGGTGTCTACCGCTGCAGGAGCCATCGCTGCGCCCATATTAAACGGATCTTTAATGCCCATATCGATAACCCGGCCAATGGTGGCAGATGTAACAACCGGTCCGTCACCTTCCATGGATACGATGGCAGCACCGGCCCCGGTTACCGTATATTGGGCGGTTGGCGGTTTTTGCGAACCGTACTCGGTCGGATATCGGAACTGTTTCTCCGCACCGGAATCATGGCTGCATGTCCCCGCCAATACAAATTTCGCCGAACCGGAATTTACAAGGTTAGCTGCTAATGCCAGACTTTCCATCGAGGTTGAACAAGCGCCAAACACACCGAGGTAAGGGATCGATAATGTTCGCGCGGCAAAACTGCTGCTAATGATTTGATTCATCAAATCCCCGCCTATGTAAAACTGTACTTGTTCCTTTGTCAACCCCGCATTTTCAATAGCCAGTTTTGCCGCTTCTTCAATCAATGCCTTTTCTGCTTTCTCCCAGCTCTTTTGTCCCATCATGGATTCTCCATGGACAATGTCAAAATCTTTGGCCAGCGGGCCTCTTCCTTCAAATGGACCCACTACCGTTGCTGTTGATCGGATGAACGGCTTGTTCTCAAATAGCCAACTCTGGTGTCCCTTTAACATATTAAGAGCCTCCCCCGCCTTTGATCAGCAAATGTACAATTCCTACCGCAAAGGCGGCGACTGTACCAAATACAATAACCGGTCCGGCCAGTTTGAACATTTTACCGCCAACACCGAGCACCATTCCTTCACTCTGATGTTCAATCGCAGCGGATGCCATCGAATTCGCAAATCCCGTCACAGGCACTGCGGAACCCGCACCAGCCCATTGGGCAAACTTATCGTACACCCCCATGCTGGTCAGAATGACAGAAAGGAGTATCATAACCGCCACGGTAGGGTCTCCAGCCTTTTTCTCATCAAAGCCGCCCCAATGCACAAACATTTCCTGGATGGCTTGTCCAACCAAACAAATGGCCCCGCCAGCTATAAACGCACGAATGAAGTTTTTGAGTATGGGCCTCGGAGGTTCGACGCTTTGCGCCAATTCTTTATATTCCTGTTGTACCCGCGTTAAATTTTTCTTTATATTATTTGCCATGAACATCCTCCCACTATAAAGTAATGTTTTCTCCTGTTTTCTCGCTCATTCTCTGTTTTTTAACTTTGACATCTTAAA
>NZ_JBYTBG010000075.1:0-11205 GCF_058788915.1 Brevibacillus sp. FW301-21C12A | reverse complement strand
TAAAAGTGGCATTTCCCACTTTACGTACCATTAAACTTCATTTTTTAAACGAAAACCTAATTTTGCAAAAGGCTCATACAAGAAAGCAGGAGAGGGACGCACTTTTTCCGGCGCAGCAGCGCATGGCTGCTCTCTTGATAATCTCCCCTCATGGCAAGACTCAGGCATGCCTTTTCCTTGTTTTGGAGCAACTGGAGGGGGCCGCATAACAATGAGCCATGCGGATACTGCGCATAAAACAATCTAATGACGATCGACGAGACGTGGGTGGACGATCTGCCAAGTATGGCCGCCGTCTGTTGTCTTGAATAATTGATTTGGCGCCACTTGACTGGACATGACGATCCATCCTACTTGATCCGTAACAAAATCAATCGAGACAATCCGGTCGCTATCCGCAACGGTTTTGTCGACTTCTCTGTTCTTGACCAGCATTTTCCAACTCATTGCAGAATCATTCGTGTGATACAAGTTTTCCCCGTCCGTAGTCCAACCAGTATGGATGGATACAAAATCGTAATTCATGTAAAAATTCGGGTTGTTGTATTTTAATACTGTATGATGGACCCAACTATCTCCGCCATTTGTTGTTTGGAAGAAATAGGTACACTGTTGGCGCTCACATTCACTATGGAATACGAGGATTCCTTCTTTCTCGGAGAAAAACTTTGGCGAATCAAAAGTAAAGGGGGCAGGTTCCTCTAGTTTGGGAACAATGAGGTACTGCTTCTTCCACGAAAGTCCCCCGTCTTTCGTATGAGAAAGCCAGGGTAATTCCTGCACCAATTGGACAGAACGAATCCAGCCAGTAGACCTATCGCGGAAGGAAATGCCCGTCTTATTTCCCTCTACGGGGACATTTCCTGTTTCGGTTGATTCCGATTCTGCAACCGTTCTCCATTTTGCACCACCATCTGTCGTTTGCAGAATTTGGACAGAATCCGCATTCATGGCCCTTTTAATCGATACCATCATCCAACCGCTTTTCTCGTCTGTGAAGAAAATCCGCGGAAAAATTCCTTTGGTTTTTATCTCCCCCATCGTTTTCCACGTTTTTCCTCCATCCCTAGTATGATGGATCGTTACCGTTGATTCATGATCTGATGCAATCCACGCTTGCTTATCGTCCAAGATAAAATACTGCCCTTCTGAAACTTTTACATCCGTTGGACTTGCTACTTTCCAATGGACGCCTCCGTCCGTTGTCCGTAAGAGTGACTCCTGAACAACCGACCACCCAATGTTTTCCGTGTTCATTATGATTTTAGGAAGGCTAATTGCTTCCGTGACATTTTCTGTTGGGGGAGTAACCGAGCAGGCGATTAATGTGGAAAGGCATAAAAGGATTCCTATATAAATCAGCTTGTTTAGTTTGCTCGCCAAATGTACGACCTCCTGTCATGTATAAAACACCTGAAGTCCGCAGACGCTATTCTCCATTCAGACCAGGAACTCCCCTGTTCAGCTTTATCTTGAGAAACCTGACAGCAAAACTGCGGCACGCACGGCACGCAAACCCATTGGCGAATACATCGACTCCCCCAACGAACGTCCCCGCAAAAAACTCGGCGACCGCTCCCCTGCACAATACCGGGAAGCGATCGCCGCATAGGTTGACCATTTTTCTACTGCTCTTTTTCCGCAACCGAATTGACGCACAAAAAACGGACGACCTCTCCGGTGCGGTTCAGCCAGTTGTGCGGCGTGGAGGACTCCATGTGGATGCTGTCTCCCGGGTACAAGTCGTGCTCCTCCTCGCCCAAAAGCAGCGTCAGCACGCCCTCCAGCACGTAGATGAACTCCTGTCCTTTGTGCACAAAAGGCGTTCCGTTGTCCTCATGCGGCTGTAAGGTGACGAGGATCGGCTCCAGCAGACGAGTCGCCAGATCGCCGGACAAGTCCTCATACACAAACGGGAAGTCGCTTGGCGCAGCCGGCTTGTTGCCGCCCCGGCGCACACGGTCAGTCCTGTTCGCGGGCTTCTCCGAAAAGAAATAGCTCGGGCTGACCTCCAGCGCCTCCGAAATTTTTTTCAGCGACTCCAGCGTAATCGAGGACTTCCCCCGTTCCACCTGGGACAAAAAGCTTATCGACAGTTCGGTTTTTTCCGATATTTGCTTCAGGGTCTTTTTCTTGCCAAGCCGCAACGACTTAATCAAGACGCCAATAGTAGGTTTCATCCGCTCTACCTCGAATTGAATTTTGCAGGATAGGTTTATCATACCGTGTGTGCAGAAAAGGTGCAAAACGCTCTTGCGGCAAATATTATTATCTTTTATAATCTTTACTATTATCAGACAAAAAGCGCTTTCGCTTTTTTTACGCCCGAAAATTGAAGTGTCACTTCAACTATAAATTGAAGTATCACTTCAATTCGGTGTCGCCAGCTTCCCTTTTCCTTACTTGTGCAAAAATCCGGAAAGGCAGGTGGTCTGCTGCGCCACGCACCCACTTTACAACTAACATCATCCTACACACCAAGGGAGGATCTGAAAACTGATGGCACTTCAACCACAAGCGGGAGTTTCCAGGCAAGTTCAAAACAAGGCGCTGTTCGCCAGTCTGATTGGCAGCTCGATTGAATGGTTCGACTTTTTTCTTTATGGCACGATGGCGTCTCTCGTCTTCAACAAGCTGTTTTTCCCTTCTACCGATCCAACTGTAGGCTTACTGCTCTCTTATTTGTCGTTTGGTCTTCCTTTTTTCATCCGTCCGCTTGGCGGGGTCATTTTCAGCCACATCGGTGACAAGATCGGCCGCAAGAAGACGCTGGTGCTGACGCTCTCGCTCATGGGCAGCGCGACCGTGCTGATCGGCTTGCTGCCTGATTACGACTCCATCGGCGTCTGGGCTCCGATCTTGCTCGTGCTCATGCGTCTGGTCCAGGGCTTGGGGATCGGCGGGGAGTGGGGCGGCGCGCTCTTGCTCGCGGTTGAGTATTCCGGCAAAGGCCGTCGCGGCTTTTTCGGCAGCATCCCGCAAATGGGCGTAACGATTGGCATGCTGCTCGGCACTTTGGCGATTTCCTTGATGAGTGCGCTTCCCGAGGAACAGTTTTTGTCCTGGGGCTGGCGTGTCCCGTTCATTTTGAGTGCTGCGCTCGTTTTCGTGGGATTGTGGATTCGCAATGGCATTGACGAAACGCCGGCGTTCCAGACGGCGAAAGCCAGTGGCAACATCGCCAAGGTGCCGATTGTCGATACGTTCCGCTACCATTGGAAGTCCGTGCTGATTGCGGTCGGGGCAAAAGTCGTGGAGACGGGGCCGTTCTACATTTTCTCCACGTTTGTCATCGCCTACGCGACGAATTACTTGGAGTACGACCGGATTACCGCGCTCAATGCCGTCACTATCGCCACGCTGGTCACGACGATTGCGATTCCGTTCATGGGCAAGCTCTCGGACAAAATCGGCCGGAAGCCGCTGTACATCGGCGGTACGATTGCGATGATGCTCTTTGCCTTCCCTTACTTTTACATGCTGTCCACGAAGTCTGCGCTGTGGCTGACAGTCGCCACGGTCATCGGTCTGGGCATTCTCTGGGCTCCGGTGACGGCCGTGCTCGGTACGCTTTTCTCCGAGATTTTCAGCACGAATGTGCGCTATACTGGGGTAACTGTGGGGTATCAGCTCGGTGCAGCCCTGGCTGGCGGCACTGCGCCGCTGATCGCGACTGCGCTGCTCAGCTCTTTTAACTCGTGGGTTCCTGTCGCCCTGTACATTGTGCTTTGCGGAATGATCTCACTCGTTGCCATCTTCGCAACGAAGGAAACGAAGGATTTCGATTTTGACAAATCCTGATGGAAAGGATGAGCAACATGTTGGTCTTGAGCCGCGAAAATATTGAACAAATCTACACGATGAAAGATTGCCTGGAGGACGTGGAGCACGTCTTTCGCGCCCATATGCAAGGAGAGGTCACCACGCCTGTGCGGACCGCGATTGACCATCCGAAGTACGGCGCCACCAGCCTGTACATGCCTTCCTACCTGGCTGGCGACGACTATGTGGCGGTGAAAGTCATCAGTATTTTCCCGGAGAACCACAAGCACAACATCAAGTCGCTGCAGAGCGTCATCCTGCTGACCGAAGCCAAAACCGGACAGCATGTCGCGATGATGGACGCGAGCCTTTTGACCGTCATGCGCACAGGGGCAAGCAGCGGCGTCGCCACCAAATACTTGGCAAAAGAAGATGCCGACACTTGCGCAGTGCTTGGCTGCGGGGCCCAGTCCATCGGCCAGATTCAGGCGGTCATGGAGGTTCGCCCGCTGCGGCGCATTTTCCTCTACAACCGCACTCGGGCAAAAGCGGACGAAATGAAAGCGAGCCTGCGGGCGCTCTATCCGGATTGGCAAGGAGAGCTGACGGTCGTGGACAATGCCGACGAAGCGGTCGCGCAGGCACAGATCGTCATCTGCAGCACCAAAGCGACCGAGCCGCTGTTTGCCGCCGCGAGCCTGCGCCCTGGCACCCATATCAATGCCATTGGCGCGTTTCTCCCGCACATGCGCGAGGTGGACGCTGCCACGGTGCAAAAAAGCAAGGTCGTCGTCGACACGCTGGAAGGCGCCGAGCACGAGGCAGGCGATCTGCTCATTCCGATTGAGCAAAACGAATGGAGCTTCGCGCAATTGCATGCGGAATTGGGCGAAATTTTGATCGGCGCAAAGCCGGGCAGGGAAACCGAAGAGGAAATTACGTTGTACAAGTCGGTAGGAATCGCCTATCTCGATACAGCGGTAGCCAAGACGGTGTACGAACGGGCCAAAGCCGCCGGAATCGGCACGGAAGTTTCCTTGTAACGCGTCAAAAGTTGCACGCAAACAGCCGCCAGAGCACATCGCTTTGGCGGCTGTTTCCTGTTCGCTTACAGCAAGCGTGAAATCGCATCGAGAATTTGCTCTTTTTGAAAAGGCTTGATGACGAAGTCGCTCGCCCCCGTCTTCATCGCCTCCAGCACCTTTTGTCGATGGCCGACTGCCGAGCAAATCAACACCTTGGCATCCCGATCGTAATCCAGTATTTTGCGCATGGCTTCAATCCCGTGCATGTGCGGCATCGTGATGTCCATCGTCACGATGTCCGGCTTCAATTCCTTGTATTTTTCAATCGCTTCCAAGCCATTGCTCGCCTCTCCGCAAATTTCGTGCTGCTCGCCTAGCATATCCGTCAGCATCCTTCTCGTGAAGGCTGCGTCATCTACAATCAGCAATCGGGCCATGGTGTCCTATCCCCTCACATCTTGCTCGCATTCTACCTATTACTTTTGCAGAAATCGCAAGCCTTGTCCACGAGAGAAAATGACTTCTTTTGTCGAAACAAACGTTTGCAGCACACTCCCCTATGGAAGAAAGCCGATTGGCCCTGTAGCATCTCCTGTACCGCGCTCGCCAACCGACTGCTCGCCCGCGCCCGAAGCAAGCGGACTCTCCGGCTTCGGGTGCGGGGTCGTCTCGCCTATTTCCGGCAAATCGACCTGTCTCACTTCATCCGGTATATCGGTTTGCGGGATTTCCACGATCTCTTTTTCCATGACAGACGCCTCCCTTTTTTATCGCTTTTGCTGCGTATTTTTCCTCCTTAGCGTGTCCTGATCCGTTTTTTCCATGCAGCTCCACCTGCCTCCATCATTTCCTCTTTTTTTCATCGCGGCACTTTTCCGATATAATAGGAGTGCACTTCTTTGCCGATTACTTGAATCTACGCCTGTTTCCTTTGGAGGAGAATTTATCCATGCTCAAGCTGAAGCCTTTTTTTGCCCTGTTCACCGCTTTGGTTGTCGGGCTGCTTCTGCTCATTACCAGCCAGTTCATCACCAGTATGAAGCATTTGGAAGAGGTCATGAATGAACGCGGGCCTTCTTCTGACATATTGCGTGTGGCCTTGCTGCTGGAAGGTCCTACCTACGACCAGGGCTGGAACAGCAGCGCGATGGAAAGCATCACGGAAATGCAAAAAAGATTCGGCTTTTCCCTGGAAATCGCGAACAATTTAAAGCCGGAGCAAATTATGAACGTGGCGCAAAAATACGCCGCCAATGACTACGATCTCATCCTGGGACATGGCGTGATTTTTTCCGAACCGTTTACCCGCGTGGCGCTGCAATATCCGCATACCCGCTTTGTTTCTTTTAACGGGGAAGCCCCGCATCCCAACCAGACGACGATTCGCTACGACATGAAGCCCGCAGGCAAGCTCGTCGGCATGCTCGCAGCGAAAATGTCCCGCGCCCGCAAAGTCGGCTATATTTTGGTGGACAAACCGCCGGAACTTGCCCAGGCCGAGGGCTTTCGCGAAGGGGTAAAAAAGGTTTCCCCGAAAACGGAGGTCGTGATCGGAAAAGTGTCAGATTTTAATGACATAGAAAATGCGGTGCAGAAGACACGCGAGATGATCGCCCGCGGCGTCGATGTCATCTACACGACCGGCGACAGCTTCAACCTCGCCGTCATTACCGAAGCGCAGCGGGCCAAGGTGTACACCATCGGCTACATCGCGGACCAGCGCTACATTGCGCCGGACTACGTTCTCGCCTCGCTGGTGCAGGACGTGCGCCAGTGCTACCGGATTATTTTGGAGCAGTACATGGCAGGCCGGCTTCCGAGCGGCAAAGTCGTGTACGGCCTGGCCGAAGGCGTGAACCATTTCAGCCCGTTCGGCCCGATGGTGCCCCCGGAAATTCGTGAAGATATTGAACGGGAATTGCAGCGTCTCACTTCTTCCCGTGGCTCATTTGGAGGTTAATTTGCATGTCCCTGTTCAGCAATCTTGGATTTCAGAAAAAAATCATGCTCAGCTATCTCGTCATGATGCTTTTGATCGGATGTGTCACCAGCCTGTTCAGCTACCAGATGACAAAGGTAACCTCCGATGAAGTGCACCTGACGCAAAACGTCTTGCCGCAAACGAGCGCACTGTTGGAGGTCAAAAACCAGATTTACACCAAGACGTACGCCCTGAACATGTACACCTTGACCCGTGACGAGTCGTATCTCGACCAGTATTACACCAATCTGATCGACACCGCCCGCTTTGCCTCGCTGACGAAAACAGAGGAAAACAGCGGCTTGTTCTCCATCATCGAATCGATTTCCAGGCTGGATTTTCTTTTTTTGAACAAAATCAATCCGCTGCTCAAGGCAAACAACGTGCCTGCGGTCAGCTATGTGCTCAGCCAGGAAGTCCAGCCTTTGATCGACCAGTTGGAGCGAGACTTGTCCTTCTCGCTCAACCAACTGGAGTACAAGACGAACAAAGAGTTTAAGCACACGAACGAAAGCATTCGCGTATCGCTCATTCTCACCTACACCGTTTCGGTCGCGGCGATTTTGTTCGGCTTTTTCTGCACGTTCTACTTCCGCAACGAACTGCTTCGCCCCATCGAGTCGTTGATGCGGCAGGCTCACGAAGTGTCCAAAGGGACGTTCGGGCAGCAAATTGTGTACACGCACCAGGATGAATTCCGCGAGCTCGCCCAGGAATTCAACAAGATGTCGAGCAACATCGCCAACTTGTTTGCCCAGGACGCGATGCAACGGCAAATTTTAACGGAAGAAAAAAATATTCGGGAGCAAATCCTCAACTCGCTGCCCGTCGGGATCATTACCCATCCCCATGCCGGAGCTGGCATTCACGTCAACAAACTGGCAAACGATCTCGTCAAGGTCGATGAGGCAGGCTACCCGATGTGCAAGGATGCTTCTTTTGCCGCCTCAACCGACAGTCAGGACTCCCCCTGGTTCGTCAATCGCAAAATGACGCTGTACAAGAAGGATGATACGCCTTTTATCGCGCTTGTCTCGTACGTGCCGCTGCACAATCACCAGCACGATCAGGAGTCGGGCTGGATGGTCGCTTTTCTCGATATTACCGAACAGGAGCAGATTCAAGAATACTTGAACCAGTCGGAAAAACTCGCAATGGTCGGCCAATTGGCAGCCGGAGCCGCGCATGAAATCCGCAATCCGCTGACGGTCATCTACGGCTTTATCCAGTTGCTGGAGCAGCGCCTGTCCGATCAGGAGCGGGACCGTTACTATCTCCCGCTCATTTTGCAGGAAATCGAGCGCGTCAACCGGATCGTCACCGAGCTGTTGATGCTCTCCAAGCCGTCGAAGCCGGACTATCGCGAGGTCAATCTCGCGGGCGTCATCCACTCGATTCTCCCGTTGATGAACGCCGAGGCCATGCTGCACGGCATCGAGATCGTGGACCGCTGTGCGCCCAATATTCGCCTGCATGTCGATGTCGAGCAGCTCAAGCAAATTTTGCTGAACCTGATGAAAAACAGCATCGAGGCTATGAAAGAAGGCGGCCTTCTTGCGATCGAAAGCCACCTGGACGAAAAAGCGGTGCATATAAAAGTGAAAGATACGGGAGAAGGGATTCCTCCGGAGTATCTCGTGCGGATTTTTGACCCGTTCTTCTCGCTGAAAGAAGACGGAACCGGACTTGGCTTGCCGATCTCGCGCCGCATGGTCGAAAACCACGGCGGCGAGCTGCAAGTGAAAAGCAAGCCCGGACAAGGGACGGAGATTACGATTACTTTGCCGCTCACGCCGAAGGACGACTAGGGCGATCAGGTCGCAGCCTGCGCGGAAACGGCCCGCTCCTGGCCGCGTTCATCCAGCCAGGCGAACATTTTGCGCGTGTACAACTCCATCTCGTCTCCGACAAACAGATGGCTGGCCCCTTCCGCCAGCCATTTTTCGTGGGGGACACCGGCCTGGCGCAGCGCCTCTGCCAGTCTGTGGGCGTGCTCTACGCTCACGTTCTCATCTTCTGTCCCGTGAATAATCAGCACAGGACAGGCAATCTCTGCCGCACGATACAGCGGGGTTCGGTAGCGGTAAGCTTCCTCCTGCTTGCGCGGGTGCCCGATCAGCCTGCGCAGCATTCTCCGCATGTCCACCCGCTCCTCGTACGTGAGCGCCATGTCGCTGACGCCGCCCCAGACGACCGTCGCCAGCAAGCCTTTGCACTCCATCGCCGCAAACAACGCCATGACCCCGCCCCGGGAAAAGCCGTACGCGCTGATCCGGCGGGCGTCGACGATGTTCAGCTTGCCAAGCAGCTCGTACGCCGCAAACACGTCCTGCCGATCGGCTCCGCCAAACTCGTCGCGTCCCTCCCCGCCTTCATTCCCCCGATAATGCGGGGCGAGGATCACGTAGCCAAAGGCCGCCATCTGGCTGATCCGCTCCGGTCTGACCCGGCCAATCCCTCTGATCCCGCCACGGCAGTAGAGCAGCGCCGGGAGTCTGGTCCCGTCGCTCAAAAAGCTCTCCGGTACAGCCAAAGCCGCCTTGACCAGCAAGCCGTCGCTGTAGTAGCTGACCGTGTAGAGCGCGACGTTCGGCACGACCGACTCTTCGCACACGGCAGTAACAAATGGCGATAAATCAACCTGCATCTTGCTCACGATTCCTCTCTCTTCGCTCTTTTGGACGTCCATTTTTCTACCAGAAACTGCATGGACGGGGACAGCCACTTCTTTTGGTGGTAGACCAACTGGATGAAAAACGGAGGCTTGTCGTTTTGAAAAGGCACGGCAGCAAGCACCCCCTCCGCCTGCTCTCTGCGCACAGCCATGGACGGCAAGAGCGCTACTCCCAACCCGCAGCGCACGCACTGCTTGATCGCTTCCGGGTTGCTGAACTGGCACGCGACCCGATGAGCAATGCCTTCTTCGTTCAGCACGTCAATCAGCATGCCCCGGTACGTGCAGCCTTCCTCGGTGAGAATGAACGATTCGTTTTCCAGATCGCGGGCGGTGAGCGTAGGCAAGCCCGCCAGCCGATGCTCGGGAGGCATGACGATCACGAGTTCCTCCTGGGCAATGGTCTCGGCGACAAGCTCTTTGTCGGTACAGCGGCGATCAAAAATGATCCCGAGGTCCAGATATCCTTCGTGAAGCTGCTGCAAAATCGCTTCCTCGCCGGCCGTGCGCAACACGAGATCCACTTTGGGATAATGCTCGCGAAAGCTCTGCAAATACGGCGGCAAAAAGAAAGCCGCCAGCGTGTCAATCGTGCCAATCGTCAGCGGACCGCTCTCCTGGCGGTTCACGACCTCCTTAGATTCCCCATATAGCCGAATCATTTCCCTCGCATACGGCAAAAGTGCTTCTCCAGCCTGGGTCAGCCGCAGTTTGCGCCCATAGCGCTCGAACAGCGGCACCCCGTACGACTGCTCCAGTTTTTGCATCTGGGCGGTCACCGTCGGCTGCGCATAGCCAAGCTCCTCTGCCGCCCTGGTAAAGCTGCCCCATCTGGCCACCTCGCGAAACGTATGCAGATACACCAGCTCCATGGCGGCTCCCTCCTGTTCATCTATAGAAATGGATGATGATGTTTATGGAATAGTATAGATAATGGTGATGATTCGATCAATGCTAAGCTGAAGTCGAAGTTGAAGTTGAGATCATCTCAAGCCAAGGAGGATGTCACATGTCCATGCGAATCTCAAGCGTATTGCAAACCCCAGCCGCTCCCCTGGCGCAAGCGCAGCGTCATTTTCTCGCCAAGCTCGCTCTGGAAACAGATGTGTCCAACGTTGCGCACGACCTGCAAAACGGCGTAGCCGATTTTGTCATTCTCGACGCCCGCAGCGAAAAGGCGTATCGAGAGTGCCACGTTTCTGGCGCCTTTTCGCTGCCCCACCCGCTGATCTCAGCAGAGACGACCGCTTTCCTGGACCGTTCCAAGCTGCTCGTCGTCTACTGCTGGGGCCCGGCCTGCAACGGTGCAGCGAAAGCGTGCGCCAAGCTTGCCGAACTGGGCTTTGCCGTCAAGGAGATGCTTGGGGGATGGAGTATTGGCAGCGGGAGGGGAAGGGGGTGGAACGAACGCCCCATGATGGCGTTAGCGACTGCTCCCAAGCCTGAAAGCTCGTCTAATCAGGTTGTTAATAAAAACGGGCAACAAGAAGAGATGGCTGTCATCCATGTAGAAGGATAACAGCCATCTTCTTCCCGTCCGTCTTGGTGTGGCAGCGGAGTTTGTTTATGCCAGGGGCATCACTTGGCTTAACCGCTGCCAAATGGTCCAACCTGCCAAACAAATCCTGCTACGTATTTCCTTTTTTCTCGTATTACATTTCCTGTTTTTTCTATTTATGCAATTTTATAGCTCTTCACCATTAAACGTGCTTGATCTTCCTCTAGCGTAGTTTTTCACTTTTTTATATGGCTGGTTTACACTC
>NZ_JBYTBG010000074.1:0-11316 GCF_058788915.1 Brevibacillus sp. FW301-21C12A | reverse complement strand
CCCAGTCCAATACCGGGAATCGATCGCCGCTTAAGATAGCGTCTTTTTTTAGTGTCTACTTGACGGGGCTATGACCAGGCCGAGAAGGGCTTTTGGCGCGGGCTACGACTTTCCTGTCAAATACTCGTCTTTCGCCTTTTTTTCCTGTTCTTCGTTGGTCATTTCTTTTTCCAGGACATTGAACATGAGCTGGTCTTTGACTTTGCCGGGGAATTCTTTTTGCTCCACGCCAGCAAGCCCTGAGCTCAAGGAATCGTGTTCCATCGCGATACCTCCAGAGGAATTTTGAGGTTAAGATGCCCCAAAAAAACAGCGGCCATGCACGGCGCTCGGAAACCACCCATACACGGCGTTCGCCACCAATCAGCGCAATCCCCGTTATCCGGCAGGCAGGAAAAGCCCCATTGAAGCGAATGAGACAGCGCCAAGCAAAAGCGGTCATCCAAAACGTCAGACCGACCACAGGCACAGCAGCCGGCCTCCTTTCCTTTTGCCCAAAACCGCGCGACTTTTGGCACGCAAAAAAGCGGCCGCCGAGACGACCGCTTGCCTGTACCTTATCTACCGGACCATCACCTGTCCGGCCAGCCGTGTTTTTAATTCCTCCAGCGAACACGGAATCCGTTCGCCCGCCTCCCGCCTCCATTCAGGCGGCAACGCATCCCACAGCTCGGCGATCAGCGGCATGCCCAAATGCAGGCTTTCCAGCATTTCTCTTCGCGCCAGCGCCTCCTGGGGCTCTCCGGCAAAAATCAGCCGGCCTTCATCCATGACGCAAATCCACTCCGCCCATTCGAAAGCGATGTCCATATCGTGGGTCGCCATCAGCACGGTCGTGCCGTTTTGGTGAATGGCATCCAGCTCGCGCAGCAAATTTTTGGTCTGGTAACGGTCGAGGTAGGCCGTAGGCTCATCCAACAGCAGCAGCTCCGGCGCAAGCACCATGACCCCGGCAAGGGCGAGACGCCGCTTTTGTCCCAGGCTGAGGTGGTGAATCGGAACGTCCGCCAGCTCTGTCATGCCAAACGCGTCCAGGACAGCCCGCACTTTCTCGCGGATTACGTCGGCGGGCAAGTTCCGGTTGCACAGCCCGTAGGAAATATCCTCGGCGACCGTGCTGGCGATCAACTGATGCTCCGGGTCCTGGAAGACCAGCCCGACTTTTTGCGTCATCTCTTGCAAGGCAGCGCGTTTGTAGCTGAGGGGCGTTCCTCGCCACAGCACTTGCCCTTGCTGCGGCTGGATGATGCCGTTCCCGTGCAAAAACAAGGTGGACTTGCCGCAGCCGTTTCGCCCGAGCAAGGCGCATTTTTTCCCCTCCGGAATGCCCAGGGACAACCCTTTCAGGACAGGGCCACGGCCGCCTGGATAGGCGTAGTGCAAATCAACAAATTCCAACAGCCATGATGTCAAAGCATTACCCTCCTGTCCACCACTCCAGCAAAATCAGCAAAATACAGCCTGCGATTGACTCTGCTTCATATCGGCCGGAGCGAGAATGAGTGTGCAAGGAAAGCACCTGCAGGCTTTCCCCGAAGCCTCTCGCTGCCATCCCTTTGTACAGCGCATCGTACTTGCGCATGGACCTGACGAACAACTGCGCGGCCAGTCCGCTCGCATCCCGCAGCATCGCCCGGAACCCGCGATGGCCTCCGCGCGCGCGCTGGGCAATCCACAGTTGATGAGAGACGCCAAGCAGCACGAAAATAAAACGGTACATAATCATGAGCAAATCCGTCACGATGACCGGAAGTTTCAGCTTGCGCAGCACTTGCAAAATCTCGGCAAACGGCACGGTAAACAAGACAAAAGCAAAGCAGGCGAGGCTGGCCATCGTCCGCCAAAAAAGCAGCCACACCTTGTCGAGCGCGCTTGCCGGAACGTAGACCAGATACGGCCCGATCTTCCACGCCGCAACTGCCTGGACGCCCGCCCCTGCATCCGCTCTTACTGCTTCCAGCAACAGCGCCGGAAGCCCCAGGACAAAAAACGACAGGGACAGGATGAAAAATCCGAAATAGAAACGGACGGGAATACGGGCATACACCATTACCCATACTCCCATCCATAGACAAATCGCCATCTGCAACCATTCATGTCCCGTCAAAACGAGCAAAATCAGCACGCCCGCAAACAGGAGCTTGTGCTCAGGCGGCAAAAATCGCAGCCGGTTTTGATAGGAAAGCGAATCAAGCTGCTGCCAATTCATTTTTTATGCTTATCCAGCCGGCCCTTGTACAATCCCACGGCATAGCCGACAACGCCCGCCCCGAGCGCCGCTTGCACCGCGAACAGCAAGCTCTCTGTCTCGCCGCCTGGCGGTTCAAGCAGCGGCTCGAACCACGGCTCGTAAGCAGGGGCGATTTCCTTGATCGCTTCCTCAGCCGCTCCATCTGCTCCCCCGAACTCCGAATCCTGCACCAACAGCAACGGCACAACCGCCAGCAAGACTACGCCCAGGAGCAGCAGCCAGTTCATCCCTTTTTTCACAGCGATTCCTCCCGTTTCAGCAGGCGAAGTTGCGCCAGCTCTTTTGCATTGTAAGACTGCAGCCAGTTCCAGACGAGCACGGTCAAAAGCCCTTCGCTGATCGCCAACGGAACCTGGGTGATGGCAAAAATTCCTGCGAATTTCGCGAACGATGCCATAACGCCGCCGGATTCAGCCGGGAAAGCCAAAGCCAACTGCACGGAGGTCACGACATAAGTAGCCAAGTCTGCGAGCGCAGCAGCAGCGAATACGGCCAAACGCTGTCCGCCGTTTCCGCGCACGATCAGGCGATAGACGCCGTAAGCTACCATCGGCCCTACTACTGCCATGGACACCGCATTGGCTCCAAGCGTCGTCAGCCCTCCATGCGCCAAAAGCAGCGCCTGGAACAGCAGCACCAGGCTGCCGAGCACGGACATGACCCACGGGCCAAACATGATCGCGCCAAGCCCGGTTCCCGTCGGGTGCGAGCTGCTGCCCGTCACCGAAGGAATTTTCAGCGCGGATAACACAAAGGCAAACGCGCCGGATACGCCGATCAGCAGCTTCATTTGCGGATGCTCCTTGACGATTTTGTTCAAGGAACGAATGCCGAGAATAAAAAATGGAATAAATACTACCCACCAAAACAGCGCCCAGCCCAGCGGCAAATACCCTTCCATGATGTGCATCGCGTGGGACGTCTGCGGTTCATTTACGAGAAAATAAAGGACAAAGCCTGCAATCAACAGACAGGTCGAAACGAAACGGGATCGATTCAAGACATTTCCTCCTCCTTTGCTGTTCTTTCTTTTTTCACCAACAAAAAAACCTCATCCGCTAGCAGACGAGGTATGCGCACAAAAACAACAGACCGTTGGCACAGTCCTATTGCTTCGTATTCACCGCTCCTTTCCGCGAAGGTATTCCTGGGTGTGGCAAGTAGGTAGGTCTCCTGGCTTTCAGCTCATCGCGCTCTTTGTCCTTCCCCATATGAATATGAGTGGCTCTATCTCAAAGAGAACTCCCTGATTACAGTGGCGGGACCGCTCGGGACTTTCACCCGATTCCCTGTTACCCTTTATGCGGCTTGCACATAAAGGCACCTATCGCCGACGATATGCAATTGTTAGATAGTTCTTGCTTGTCCCACATTATTATACAGAATCAAGGGAAAAAGCGGAAGAATATAATCAGCGGAGTATAACTGCGTAAAAAAACCGATGCCCCGCCATTCCGGGAGTCATCGGTCTTTGTTGCATCCGCTTCTTTTTTATGCTTACGACCTGGCGTCCACGCCGACCGCTTCGCTGATGTGGGAAAAGCCGTCGCGCTTCAACAGTTGCAAAAGCTTTTTGTTGATTTGCTTGGAGATGCCCGGGCCTTGATAAATCATTCCGGTGTACACTTGCACGAGACTTGCGCCCGCCCGGATTTTCGCGTACGCATCTTCCCCCGTGAAAATGCCCCCTACGCCAATGATCGGCACCTTGTCGCCCACTTCCTGGTAAATTTCTTTTACCCAGGCAGTCGAACGCTCTGTCAGCGGTTTTCCGCTCAGTCCTCCCGCTTCCTCGGCATAGTGATGCCCTTGAACGGCTTCACGCGACAAGGTCGTATTGGTGGCAATAATGCCGGAAATGCCCTCTTCCACCGCTCCTTGCACGACATCGCGCATGTGCTCGTCGGACATGTCGGGGGCTACTTTGAGCAGAATCGGCTTTTTCTGAATGCCGCGCGCTTCCATTTCCGCCGCTTTTTCGCGCACCGCCCGCACCAGCAGCCGCATGCTCTCGGTTTCCTGCAAATCGCGAAGATTGGGCGTATTCGGAGAGCTGATATTAATGACGAAATAATGGCCGTACGAATAGAGCATGTCCAGGCATTTGATATAGTCAGAAGCCGCTTCCTCATTGGGAGTGACTTTGTTTTTGCCAATGTTGATCCCGATCGGAACATCGGAATACGCGTAATCGACCAGGTGCTGCGAAGCCAAATAAGCACCGTGGTTGTTGAAGCCCATCCGGTTGATGATCGCCTCGTGCTCAGGCAGGCGAAACAGGCGCGGCCGCGGATTGCCCGGCTGTCCTTGCGGGGTCAATGTCCCGACTTCCACGAACCCGAACCCGAGCGCACCCAGTGCATGATACACTTCGGCATTTTTGTCAAAACCGGCGGCGAGCCCTACCGGATTGGGAAACGTCATTCCCCACAGCTTTGTGGCAAGACGCTCGTCCTTCACCTGAAACATCATTCGCAGCAAGCTTTTTCCCGGAGCAGAATCTTCCACCAGCTTCAGGGCATCAACCGTTCTTTCATGAATCTCTTCCGTATCCATCTGGAACAGATATTTCCTAATGAGCTTATACATCCCGGCTGCACTCCTTACTCCATTTTTACCTCATTGTAGAATACCACACTTTATTTATCGTGGGCTAACCTTTATACGCGATACATATTTCCAGCCGGGCAAACAAACCATAACAAAACCACCAAGTCGGGGGGACGTTGGTTCATGAAAGCAGACGGAAAAATCGGGATTGGCCAAGCGATCATGGTGATGATGCTGTCGATCGGAATCACCAATCATGTCACCCTTATCCCCCTGCTGCTCAGCAAAGCCGGGCGCGATGCCTGGCTGAGTGTCATCTTTGGCATGATCCCCTTTTGTGTTTGGGCGTACGCGCTCTATTTCATCAACAGCCGCATCGGACAGCAGTCGTTGTCCCACTGGCTCTTGCTACGGTCCGGAAAAGCCGTCCGCTTCCTGCTGCTCATCCCCATCATGCTCTGCCTGTACATGATGGCACTCGTCAATCTGGTTGATACCCAAACGTGGACAACCGTCAACTATTTGCCGCAGACGCCCGAGTGGGTGACTGCGCTTGCCCTGATGATCTTGTGCGTTCTCGCATCCTACGGCGGCATTGCCTCAGTCGGCATTACTTCGGGCATATTGCTGCCCATTGTCTCCTTGCTTGGCATGTTCGTCGCATTCGGCAACGTACCGAAAAAAGACTACTCCCAGCTCTTGCCGCTGTTCCAGAACGGAATTGCCCCTACCGTGCACGCCATGGTTTTGTCGGGGGTGGCTTTACCGAGCTGTTCCTGCTGCTGTTGCTGCAGCATCACGTGCGCAAACCGCTGCGGCTCATCCACTACATCGTCATGATTGCCATTACCTTGGTCCTGACGCTCAGCCCGCTGACGGGAGCCATCGCCGAGTTCGGGCCTGTGGAGTCGATGCGCCAGCGCTTTCCTGCCTTTGAACAATGGCGGCTTTTGACGATCGGAAAAGACATCGAAAACATGGAGTTTTTTTCCATCTTTCAATGGCTGTCCGGCTCGTTTATCCGCATTACGCTTTGCCTGCTGCTGCTCGGGGAGCTGCTGGTCCTGAAAACGAAAAAGCAGCGCAAGTACGTCATGCTCGCCCTCGGCGCCAGCATGATCGTTCTCACCAGCCTCCCCTACAACGACATGCAGTTCGTCACGTTTCTGTCGAAGATTTACTATCCGCTTTATTTGCTGGTTATGGTAGCTGTCACGCTCGTCTTGTTCCTGCTGTCGCTGCGCAAACCAACCGGATTGGAGGATGTGAGCCATGACCCTTGAAGAAGAGCTGCGAGAAAAATTCACGCATTGCGCGGATGTCATCTTTTTGCGGACAGTCACCCCCAACGATCAGTCGGTTCTCATGCTGTACTGCGAAGGTCTGGCCGACGTACGGCATTTGCAAGAGACGGCTTTGCCGCAATTGGAACGCTGCCTGACCGCCGGAGACTTGCGTTCGCTCCCGCTGATTCCGCTCTACACCAATCCTGAGCTGTGGACGGAGCGGCTCTTCTCGGGAGATTTGCTCATCTTTTTGAAAGGGTCGCCGCCTTTTGCCTGGGACATTTCCAACCGTCCGCAGCGGGGCACGGAAGAAGCCAACACGGAGATTTCGATCAAAGGGCCGCGGGACGGCTTCGTGGAAGACTTGTCTACCAATGTGGCACTCATCCGCAAGCGGCTGCGCACGATCACGCTCGCCTATGAGCCGTTCATTCTCGGCACACGCTCTCGCAGCCGAATTGCGCTGATGTACATGACCGACAGCGCACCGCCTGACCTGGTGGAGATGATGCGCGACCGGCTGCTCTTCTGCGACAACAAAAAAATATTGAACAGCGCTCTTTTGGAAAAAATGCTGAGCGACAACCGCAATTCCTTGTTTCCTCTGGTAGATTACACAGGGCGGCCCGACTTCGCCATTTACATGCTGCTGCAAGGAAAAGTAATCGTGATGGTCGACGGCTCGCCTCTGGCGCTGATTGCTCCCGTCTCGCTGCTGGAGCTGATTAAATCTCCCGAGGACGACCAGTATCCGATCGTTTACGTCTGGCTGGAGCGCTTGCTGCGCCTCGGCGGGTTTTGGATCGCAGCGTTTCTCCCGGGGTTTTGGATTGCCCTGTCCGCCTACAACGTGGAGCAGTTCCCGTTTCAACTGCTCGCCACTGTCACCCAAGGGCGAAAAGGCTTGCCTTTTTCCGCGCCCATGGAGCTGTTCATGATTTTGTTCATCTTTGAATTTCTGCGCGAGGCCGGAGCCCGTCTGCCGAAAAACGTCGGTCAGACGCTGGCGCTTGTCGGCGCGCTGATTATCGGGGACGCTTCCATTCGCGCGGGACTGACTTCGCCCTCGATGCTGTTCGTAGGCTCCTTGACTGTCGTCGCATCCTTCACGCTGGTCAACCAGGCGCTCAGCGGCGCGGTTACGGTCGCCCGCTTCATTGTGTTCATCCTGTCCTCCACGATCGGCATGTACGGGTTCGTCATTGGCATGATCGCGATTATTTATTACTTGTCCACCTTGACCTCGTTCGGCAGACCATACTTGTTGATGGGCTCGTCGAACGTGCTCTCCGATCTGCACCTTGTCTTGTTCCGGCCGCTGATCTACTTTTTCCGAAAAAACCGATGCGGAACGGAGGTGCCAAATGAAGGCCGCCCGAATCGCCTGTGCGCTGCTGCTCTTGGCCACCACGCTCCTCAGCGGCTGCTGGGACCAGAAATCGATTCAGGATTTGAGCTATTTGTCCGCGTTCGGCGTTGACTTTATCAACAACGAATACGTCCTTTACGCCCAGTCGGTCGACCTCGCAAGCGTAGCCAAACAGGAGACGAGCGCCACCCCGAAATCGCCTCCCGCCACGATTTCCATCGGAAGAGGCAAGACGCTGATGACCGCGTTTGACAATCTGCAAAAAAACTCGCAGATTCCGCTGTTTCTCGGGTTTGTGTCGTCCCTCGTTGTTCACGAGCGCATCTTGCAAAAAGGCATTATTTCGACGCATGACATTTTGAACCGCTACGGCTTGATTCGCTATACAAAATGGGTGTTCGGGACGCGGGAGCCGATCGACAAGGTGCTTGGCAACCATTCCCTTTCCGGCTTCTCCCCGCTGACGTCCCTCTTGCATCAGCCAAAGGACGTCTACGAGCAGCGCTCCTTTATCGAGCCGATGCAGTTTTACCGATTCATCTCCAATTTCTAGGAACCATCGAACACGGTGCTGCTGCCCAACATCACGATCTACGAGCGTTCCTGGAAAGAAAACAACCACTATGTTTCGCGGCTGACCATAGACGGGGTACACGCGCTCCACCGCGGCACATGGAAAGGGTATTTTCCGAGCCGGGACCTGATGGGACTGCGCTGGATGGACGAGGATACCGACTTTGCCGGACTCATCATCCGCGATGGTAACACCCCGAAAGCCACGATCCGCATCAAGCACGTCGGGCTGAAAATCGTCCCGGTTACGACCGGGCCTATGCCGCGCTACCATTTGCACGTCCATTTGCTCGGCTTCATTCGCGAGCTGATAAGCCCCGAGATCAGTCCAGAGCAGATCCAAAAAAACTCGGAGGAACAAGTGCGTGAGCAAATCCGCGGAACGTTTTTGAAGGGGGTGCAAAAAGGCACCGATCTGTACGGACTGGAAAGGGAGCTGTTCAAAAAAGACTACCGGGCGTGGCGAATGTATGAAAAAGCGCAGCGCACCGCGCCTACGCGCGACTCGATTGCCAGCATCCAAATCCACGTCCATTTGAGCGACTCGGGCAAGATGAAAATGGAATCCACCAAATACCCGTCCCCGCTCGGACGCGAGTAACAGCCCAGACAGCAAAAAACTGCTTGCCGACATCTGCGGCAAGCAGTTTTGTTTTCAGAAAACCGGATTAGTTTTTCACCAGCAGAACTTCTTCCACGGAAGCGTATGGCAGGTTGTGCGCATCGGCTACCGCTTTGTAGGTTACTTTTCCGTCGATGACGTTTACGCCTTTAGCCAGCGCGCGGTTGTCGCGGATCGCTTGGGCGTAGCCTTTGTTCGCCAGTTGCACAGCGTAAGGAACGGTTACGTTGGTCAGCGCCAGCGTGGAAGTGCGAGCTACCGCACCAGGCATGTTCGCTACTGCGTAGTGGATCACGCCGTGTTTTTCATAAGTTGGGTTGTCGTGCGTCGTAATGCGGTCGATAGTTTCGATAGAACCGCCTTGGTCGATCGCCACGTCTACGATCACGGAACCAGGTGTCATCGCTTTGACCATGTCTTCCGTTACGAGACGAGGTGCGCGTGCGCCAGGGATCAGGACAGCGCCTACGAGCAGGTCTGCTTTTTTCACCGCGTTTGCGATGTTGAAGGAGTTGGAGATCAGCGTTTGCACGCGACCTTGGAACAGGTCATCCAACTGGCGCAGACGGTCTGCGTTCACGTCGATGATCGTTACGTTTGCACCGAGACCGAGCGCCATTTTCGCAGCGTTTGTCCCTACGATCCCGCCGCCGATGACGACGACCTCGCCTTTTGGCACGCCAGGTACGCCGCCGAGCAGCACGCCTTTTCCGCCGTATTGTTTTTCCAGGAACTGCGCCCCGATTTGCACGGACATGCGGCCCGCAACTTCGGACATCGGCATCAAGAGCGGCAGAGCGCCGTTGTCGAGCTGGATGGTTTCGTACGCGATTGCGATTACTTTTTTATCAATCAGTTCACGAGTCAGCTCAGGCTCTGGAGCGAGGTGCAAGTACGTGAACAGGATCAGACCTTCACGGAAGTAGCCGTACTCGGCTGGAAGCGGTTCTTTTACTTTCATGACCATGTCAGCGGCCCACGCATCTGCTGCGGTCGCGACAATCTCAGCGCCTACTGCAGTGTAGTCTTCGTTGGTGAAGCCGCTGCCTTGGCCTGCGCCGGTTTCTACGCGGACAGAGTGTCCGTTTTGCACCAGAGCGGCTACGCCTGCAGGCGTGATGGCTACGCGGTTTTCGTTATTTTTTATTTCTTTTGGAATGCCAACGATCATGATAGGTAGTCCTCCTTGGAAACGCCGATTTAATGAGATTACTATCATTGTACAGCGACAGTTGGTAGCGTTTCCTTGGGGATTCCTTTAATTTTGCCGTCCTTCTTTTTGTGAAAATTCACAAACGAACTATTGTTCCTGATCGAGCTTCGCCATTTTCAGCTCCAGGTAGAGCGCCGCCCGCTGGTTCATATTTTCCAGATCGACCCGCATGATTTCCTCGATCCGCCGCAGCCGGTAGCTCAGCGTGTTGATGTGGATGTGCAGCCGCTGGGCCGTTACGTTTACCTTGCCTGCGGCATCGAGAAACGTCTCCAGCGTCTCCAGCATCGCCGTCTGGTTGTCGCGGTCGTACTGCCGCAGCTTCTCCAGCCGTTCATTTTCGTAGCCTTGCTCCGCTTCCCACTGCTTCAACTGCAAAAGGTAGCGGTAAATGCCCAACTCGTGGTAGCCGTAAACGCCTTCGTTTTCCTTTGGGAACAGCTTTTTGATCTTGAGCGCGTGCAGCGCCTCCCTGTAGCTTTTCACAATCTCCGAGTACGTCCGGTAGCCAAGCCCGTATCCGGCAACTACCTGGCGCCCTTCTGTGACGTGGGCTTCCAGCTTGCCCAAGGAATCGGCTAAAAACTGCTCGACCTTGCGAATCAGGACTTCGCGCACATCTTTTTTGCCGTCCTCGCTAAGCCCGATCAGCAGGATGATTTGCGAGCCGTCCACGACCCACAAAAGCTTGTCGCGCATGAGGAGCGGGTACAAATACTGGTCGAGCCGCGCTCCGGCCGCTTCGATAATGCATATCAAATAAGAGGTCGGAAGCTGCATTTGCAGGCTGTCCGCTTTTTGCCGGATGGCGCTCTCGCTCTTGTGGTTGCCGAGCAAAAGCTCCCATAAAAACTCCTTGCGCCGCTGCTCCTCGGCCTTGCGCTTGCCTTGCCGCTGCATGAGCCGCGAAACCGCTACCCGTGCCGCCTGGCGCAAAATCTCATCGTCTTCGGGCGTAATCGGCCGATTCACTTCCTGCGCCCAAATATACCCGAGCACATCGCTGCCCCGGCGAATGGCGATCGCCACCCGCTTGCCCAGGCCGACTTCATCCTTGGCCGGGATGTGCACCGGATCATCCTGCGTCAACAGCTCCTGAAACACGCCGTCCTTCCACAGCCGGGTCAGCACCTTTTCCGGCACCCTCCGCCCCATGATCGTCGACCAGCGCGCCTGATCCGTGCTGTCCCCGTGAGAGCTGTAGGCAATCAGCTTGTGATCCGCATCTTCAACTGTAATCGGGTTTTGCAAAAGCTCGCCAATCACATCGGCAAGTTCGTCTATATCGGCATGCTGATACTGTTGAAAATAGTTAGGCTCTACGGACACATTTCCACCTCTTTACCGCGCTTTCATACGTGTGCTTTTATTATACGAGCCTTTTGCAGATTTCTGAGCCCTTTCGTATCAAGCACTTGAAAAGCATAAAAAAGGACTTCACCCCAAGAAGGA
>NZ_JBYTBG010000073.1:0-11509 GCF_058788915.1 Brevibacillus sp. FW301-21C12A | reverse complement strand
GACTCGCTCGACTTGCATGTATTAGGCACGCCGCCAGCGTTCGTCCTGAGCCAGGATCAAACTCTCCAATAAAGTTTATTTCTGGTTCAAAGCTGGCAAATCTTTTAATGATAGACTCATCAACGCTTTCGCTGTTCAGTTTTCAAAGAGCATTTTCATCAACCAATCGCTCAAAGGCGACTTTTCGATCTTATCACATCACGCTTTGTTTTGCAAGAGGTTTTTCAACCATTTTGCTGTACTCAGCAGCGACAAGATCTAATATAACAAAATCACCTGTGTTGAGTCAAGACTTTCTTTCACTTTTTTTACGCTAAAATTTCAATCGAGGTGACTTTTTGAAGCAGAATTTAAATATAACGAAACTCAAGCCATAAGTCAACCAAAAAACGAATAGTGATTCCCTTTTTATTTCACACTATGCGTGCAACTCCTGCAAAAACACCCCTGTTTGTCTTTTTTTGCCTTACCTCACTTTAAAAAGGCGGTGCTACGATGGATCCAAAACCAACCTACGACCAAAGCGAACAATACAGTGAGTTATCGACAGTTGAATCACAGCGCAACGAAATTCTCCAGGAGGAGTTTCCGGAAGGTCCATACGGCGCCTCCACCAATGAAGCTCGCCTTGGAAAAGCGACTGGCTGGGAGCCAGGACAGCATTCCACGACGACTCGCTTTACTTACGAAACACGTCAAATGCATCAAGACTTGCCGCGCCAGGACCCGTCGGCTCATCCGATCCACGACGATCCGAACGAAAAAGAATAGCCGAGCGCTTTTCCTTCCGCCGTGCACAGATGCGAAACAGCAGCTCCTTCACATATAGATAGAAGGAAAAAGCAAGCCCCCTTCCCGAAAAGAAGGGGGCCGCTTCTGTCAGTCGCTCCCAAAACCAAAAACTATTCCTCGGCAACGACATGTGTCGTCAAGGTGCCAATCCCTTCAATCGTGACAGAGATTTCGTCTCCGACCTTCAGCTCGCCCACGCCAGAAGGTGTTCCGGTCAAAATGACATCGCCAGGCCGAAGAGTCATGACTGCGGATACCGCCTCCACTAGCTGCGGGATGGTAAAGATCAACTGCTTCGTGCTGGCGTCCTGCCGCACTTCTCCGTTTACGCGCGTCACGATGCGCAGATTGGCATAATCCAGCTTCGCCGCAATCGCCGGTCCAAGCGGGCAAAACGTGTCGAAGCCTTTTGCTCGGGTCCATTGACCATCGCTCATTTGCAAATCGCGGGCAGTTACGTCAATCGCGCACGTAAAGCCAAGAATGTAGTCATCCGCCTCGGAAGCCTTTACCTTTTTCGCTTCCTTTTTCATGACAACCGCCAGCTCGCCTTCATAGTGAAGATTCCCGGTCAGCTTAGGATAAACAATCGGCTCGCCCGGACCTACGACAGTCGTGGACGGCTTCAAGAACATCAGCGGCTCTTTCGGCAGCTCAATCCCCATCTCGGCCGCGTGGTCCCGGTAGTTCAAGCCGATGCACACGACTTTGCTCGGCTCGCACGGCGCTTTCAGGCTGATTTCGTCCAATGGCAGCTCCAGTCCCGTCATGATCGGCTTCGCCGTTTGGACTTTATAAATATCCCCTTCGATCACGCGCACTTTGTGATCCTCTTCTACCATCCACCCATGCTTTACCTTGCCGTTACGCTCATAGCGGATAATCATGCCTCTTCTCCCCTGTCACGCGTTTTCTCTATAAAAAAGCTTTAAAACAGATCGGTTGTCGTTTCTTTTGGCTTGGTCGTAATCTCTTCGATCACGGTGCGTGCTACCGCATCCTCGACAAGCGCCTCCACGTCCAGCGCTTCTTCAAATTTGGCCGCGAGGTACGGCTTTGGTCTCGTCACAGGATTTTTCGGCGTAAACACGGTGCAGCAATCTTCATACGGCAAAATGGACAGCTCATACGTATCAATTTTGCGCGACAGATCGGTAATGTCGACTTTGTCCATCCCGATCAGCGGGCGCAAAATCGGAATCGAAATCACCTTGTTGATCGTGTCCATGCTCTCCAATGTTTGCGAAGCGACCTGGCCCAGACTCTCGCCTGTCGCCAGAGCTTTTGCCTTCGTATTTTCCGCCACACGCTCAGAGACGCGCATCATAAAGCGGCGCATGATCGTAATCAAGTAATCTTCCGGACACTTTTCGCGAATGGCCGTCTGGATCTCCGTAAAAGGTACGACGTGCAGACGGACCGTTCCTCCCCATTTGGTCAGCTTTTGCGCGAGGTCCCGCACTTTTTGCAAGGCGCGCTCACTGGTGAACGGATAGCTATGGAAATGGATCGCTTCGAGCGTAACCCCCCGCTTGAGCATCATCCAGCCAGCGACAGGGCTGTCGATACCGCCTGACAAAAGCAACAGCACTTTTCCGCTCACGCCTACAGGCAAGCCGCCTGGGCCGGGAATCGTTTCACAGCTAATGTACGTGCCTTCCGCGCGAATTTCCAGATTGACGATCGTCTCCGGCTCGTGCACGTCGACCTTGATCGCAGGAAGCGCGCGCAAAATGTGCGTGCCGACGATGCGGTTGACTTCCATCGAAGGAATCGGATAGCGTTTGTCGGCGCGGCGCGTAACGACGCGAAACGTGCGTGGCTCAGGCTTCAACTGACGGATCAGCTCCAGCGCTTTTTCCTTGATCGTCTCGATATCCGGGTCCACCTGAATGGTCGGACTGAACGAGGAAATGCCAAAAACGCGCTTCAGGCGCTCCATGACGGCGTAGGCATCTTCGCCGTGCAGCTCGACGTACATCCGTCCGTAGTTGCGTCTCACTTTCACCTTGAAAAAGGAGCGCAGCACGCTTTTCACGCTTCTGACCAGCGCATCTTCAAACTGATCGCGATTTTTGCCTTTGAGGGCAAGCTCGCCATATCGAATCAAAATGACATCGTAGTTCATAGTTATCTCCTTTGGTCGTTTCGTTTTCCACTATTTTCTGCGATCTGGCGCAGCTTGCGGCTTGAGCAGCGAGCGCAAGCTACCTACACACGTTTGCAGCGCCGTCAAAAACTGGGCGATTTCCTCGCTCGTATTTTCCCGGCCCAGGCTGATGCGCAGCGAGGACAGCGCACAATCGCGATCAATCCCTGCTGCCGTAAGCACCCGGCTCGGCTCGTTCGCCTTGGAGGAGCAAGCCGACTTGGTGGAGACGAGGAAGCCTCGCTCTTCCAACGCGTGCAGCAGCACTTCCGCCTTCACGCCTGGCACAGACAGGTTCATGATATGCGGCGCTGCGCCCGCTTCCGGCGTATTGACGATGCAGCCCTCGATTCGCTGGATGCCTTCACGAAGCTGCTGGTGCAAGCCTTGCAGCCTGTTGACCTCGCCATGGCCGAGCTCTTCCAATATCCGAATCGCTTTGGCCAGGCCAGCAATCGCCGGAAGATTTTCCGTTCCCGAGCGAATCCCGCCCTCCTGACCGCCGCCCATTATCAGCGGATGTATAATCAGTCCTTCGCGCTTGTACAAAATGCCTACTCCCCGCGGACCGTAAAACTTGTGCGCCGAGACGCTCAACAGATCAATCCCGGAATCTTGCAGCCGCAGCGGCACTTTGCCGATCCCTTGCACCGCATCGACGTGAAACAGCACCTTCGGAAACTGCTTCAGCCACTGTCCGATTTCCGCAACAGGCTGAATCGTCCCCAGCTCGTTGTTGACGTGCATGACGGAAACGAGAATCGTATCAGGCCGGAGGGCACGCTTCACGTCTTCCAGCGACACGCGCCCTTCCCGGTCCACAGGCAGGTAGGTCACGGTGAACCCGAAGCTTTCGAGCTGTTTGCATACATCATAGACAGCCGGATGCTCCACCTGGGTCGTAATGATATGCTTCCCTCTGTTCTGATATTGAAAGGCAATGCCTTTGATTGCCGTATTGTTGCTTTCCGTGCCTCCGGAGGTAAAAAAGACCTCTCCCTCTTTGCAGCCGAGGTACTGCGCGGCAACCTTTCGTGCCTGCTTGAGCACGTTTTCCGCCTCTACCCCTTTTTGATGCAACGAGGACGGATTTCCGTAATAGCTCTCCATGGCCCGTCTCACGGTCTCAATCACCTCTGGATGAGGCCGGGTTGTCGCACTGTTGTCTAAGTAAATCACCAGTCCACACCTTCCCTGAGGGCGAGCTGCCCTAAGTCTACCCTTCATCATAACACGACTGTCCCCGAAGAACATACTGTCGAGTGTACTTCTCCTGTTATTTTCCCCCATTTTGCCTTGCAAACAGCCATCTCGCGCGAATCCGAGCGAGCGTTCACACACTTTTCACAACTAAAGCGCTTACATCCAAAATTAAGCTATTTACAATACCACGGGCTTTCGTTAGAATTGTCAATAAATTTAGAAAAAAGAAAACCACAAGGAGAGAGCAGCGATGACAACACAGGCTATGCAGGAAAAAATCAGTAAGATGGAAGCAGAATTGAAAAGATTGCAGGCGGAACTGGCCAAAATCAACAAGACAACTCCTCAATTCGACCGCAATGACGTCGCATACCTAAATGAGGTGTACAACGGGTGACTTTTCGCTTAATTTGTTTTCAATAGCGTGGGTGCTGGCACGACTTTGTTGCCGCAACCGCGCTATTTTTATGTCCAAAAGCACTGTTGCGGCTTTGCGTTCGAGGCAAAAGGATGCAATTTTCGCGTCTGGTGGAAGTGCCGACCAATGGAGGATAGATTTACCGGATGAAAGCGGACCTGCCGGCTGCGTACAATCAAGATGAACCACTTCACACATCACGCTACGGCATCGATGAGGCTTTCATGTTCAAAACAACACGCTGGAAACGTCTCGCCCTGCAGACTGCACTGGTTGCTGGCTTGCTCCCTGTCACATCGGCCTTTGCCCAAACGATTCAGGTTGCGCCCGGAGATACGCTCGGCAATATTGCCTACAAAAACCAGATTACCGTCGAGCAGCTCAAGCTGGCGAATCAATTGACGTCAGACATGATTCTGGTTGGACAAAAGTTGTACATACCTCCCCGCTCTACCGTCTATACGGTGAAACGCGGCGACGTCCTGTGGAAGATCGCTGCCAATCACGGCGTAAGCATTCAAACAATTGTGAATACAAACAACCTCCAAACAACCGAAATTCTCATCGGGCAAAAGCTGCTGATCCCGACGCAGGAGCCGGCAGCGGAAACGCCCCAGCCAAAGCCAAAGGCTGAGCAGGACAAGCCTTGGGTCGAGAATACTCGCTATCAGGTCGTCAAGGGAGATACGCCCTGGACGATCTCCATTGCCCACGGCATCCCTTTTACCGAGTTTTTGCAAGTAAACAAACTGTCTGAGTCGGACTATTTGCAAATCGGCCAGGTCGTCACCATTCCGGTGCACCACATCCCGAAAACAGCGACGGCTGGCGCCAAATACGGTGAGTATCTCGACTGGTTCGAAGCAGCCCAGTACTTGTTCCCGATCAACGCGACCGCAAAAGTGACCGATTTTGCCACCGGAAAAAGCTTCATGGTCAAACGAACAATCGGCGCTTCCCACTCGGATACGGAGCCGCTGACCGCTGCTGACAGCGCTGCGATCAAAAGCATTTGGGGAGGAAGCTTTTCCTGGAGCATCCGTCCCGTCATCGTCGAAGTAGATGGCAGACGCCTCGCCGCTTCGATGTCGTCCATGCCGCACAGCATCGAGTACATTGCCGACAACGATTTTGACGGGCATTTCGATATTCACTTCCCTGGCAGCTTGCGCCACAAAGACAACCTGGTCGACCCAGACCATCAGGCCGCCATCCGCATTGCGGCAGGAAAATAGCAACTGCCATCAGAAAAGCCGTTCCGGCTGAAACGACCGGAACGGCTTTTTTACGTGCCAAAGTCAAAAGGTTAGAAACAGCAGTCGCGCCCGCTTGCTTTCCCTGCGTTTGGCATCGTACAGCTTCAGATAAAGCAATAAAACTTGTCTCATCGCAAACTTTTGCCCAAGGGGACAGACGTTTATTTATACGGGATCGGCCCTACATACTTTCCTTCGAACACTTCGGTAGCGGGCCCGGTCATGTAGACGCGGTTGTCTTCTTCCCGCCAATCGATAAAAAGGTCGCCTCCGGCCAGATGCACCGTGACCTTTCTGTCGACTTTGCCCGCGAGCGTTGCCGCGACTGCCGCTGCACAAGCGCCCGTGCCGCATGCCAGCGTCACACCCGATCCACGCTCCCAGACGCGGAACAAAATTTCTTCCCGATTCAATATTTGGATAAATTCGACGTTAGTGCGCTCCGGGAACCATTCGTGAAACTCGATCTGCGGCCCGTATTTGCGCACGTCCTCGTCCCGGACTTCGTCGACGAAAATGATCGCGTGCGGGTTGCCCATGGAAACAGCCGTCATCGTAAACACGGTGCCGTCCACTTCCAGCACTTCCTCGCGCGCCTGCTCCTCCGGGATGCCTGTCATCGGAATCGCCGCCCGCTCAAAGCGCGGTTCGCCCATGTCGATCGTCACCTGCTCGACTTTTCCGTCTTCACCAAGCGAGACAACCGGCTTCATGATCCCGCCGAGCGTCTCGACGGTAAACGTCTTCTGCTGCGTCAAGCCGTGGTCGTAGACGTACTTGCTCACGCAGCGCAAGCCGTTACCACAGTTTTTCGCCTCGCTTCCGTCGTTGTTGAAGACACGCATGCGAAAATCAGCCCGCTCCGACGGCAGAATCAGAATCAGCCCATCCCCGCCGATGCCGAAGTTGCGGTCGCTGACCCGTCTTGCCAGTTCGGGAAGATCCACCCCCGCCAACGTTTCTTCAAAACAGTTGACGTACACATAGTCGTTGCCCAAGCCATGCAATTTGGTAAATTTCATCTGCCACTCCCCGTTTTCTCTGTAATTTCTGACTCGCTCTCTATATGGACTTATCTTAACACAACACCTCCATATTTGGGGAAGTGGTATACTTACCAGTAGCGATTGAGCAATCCCGACAGAAGAGGTGACAACGATCCAGATGAAGAACGCACCATTACGCTATGCGCTGGGCACTCAAAACGAAGCAAAGCGTCTGGCGGTACAAAAGGCGACGGGAGCAGACCCGATCTGCCTGTCCGTCCCTTCCGGTGTGTCTGCCCAGCCGATGAGCGAGAAAGAGACGATTGCCGGAGCCATCAACCGGGCAAAAGCGGCCTTGGCCTCCGCTTGCGAGGCGCACATCGGGCTTGGGCTGGAGGGCGGCCTGATGTACGATCAGGAATTTACCCAGCAATGGTATTTGATTTCTGTCTGCGCGGCCTGGAACGGAAGCGAGCTGTATTTGGGAAAAGGACTGGCTTTTCCGATCCCTAAGCAGGCAGCCGAACGCATTTTGGCAGAAGGAATTGAACTGAATGTCATCATCGACGAATGGGGCCAGACTACCGGGAGCAATCACCGCGGCGGGGCGTATGCCCTTTTGACTGGCGGCCGCGTCAACCGGGCGGACGTTTTCTGTGAGGCAGTCATTGCGGCGACAACTCCGTTTTTGTCCCGTCTGTACACGAACTGAGCGAGCAAATGCAAAAACCTCCCCGGGCCGTTTTGTGCCCAGAGAGGTTTTTTGCGGTCTGATGCGGCTTAGCGGGCCGTGTAGTACGGGTAAATGACGAGCGCTCCCAAAATGGAGATCGCCCCCACGATCATCGCCCAAGCTCCCAGCGTTCGCGAGTCCCGGCGATACGCCAAATAGCCAAGCACCATCCCGATTGGGGCCACGAGGTACGGCATGAGGAACAGGGACAGGATCGATAGCCCCAGTCCTGTCATGCCGATCCCGCTGGCTCCGCTTTCCCGACTGTCCTCGTCATCGTTGACCTCACGCACAGAACGGCGCGCAGGGATCGGTTCGGCGATTTCCGCTGCGGCCTCGATATCGTCGTCTCGTACAGAAGCGACCGGCGCGCGGTCCTCCCGTGTCAGAACGACTCCATCCAGGCGCTCCGAAAAATCGTTTTCCACCCTGTCGTTGTCCACTCGGTCGTCCAGCTCGCCTGAATAGCGCTCTGTCAAAGAGTGTGGGTCGTAGTGAATCCTTCGCCTGGAGCGTCCTTCGTGTTCGTCGAAGGCAGCCTGGGTCCAGGTCTCCACCGCAAACTCCCTGTCGTGCTGATCTACTGTCTCGGAAAAGCCGGTATCTTCCTTCCGCTTCGCATTCATGCGTTCACGTCGATCCAACATACCATGCTCAGCCCCTTTTTTGGTAAAGGATTTGTTAGTGAAGGAAGTAGCCTTATTGTCTGCCCGCGGTGTACAATTTAAACTGGAGGCGAGAGGATGAAACCAGAGAAAATCCTAACCATTGGCATTGATATTGACGGTACGGTGACGTCACCCAGCAGCATTGTGCCATTGATGAACGAGAGCTTTGGAAGAGATTTACGATATGAAGACTGTTACGAGTACAATTTGGCCAACGTATATCAGATTACAGACGCGGAATTTGAAGAGTGGCTCGACCAGAACGGCGAGCGACTGTACGACGAGGCACCTGTGCACGGGATTGCCGATCAGGTGTTGCGCAAGTGGTATCCTGCGCACAAGCTGATCTACATCAGCGCCAGGGAAGCGCGTCATCACGACGTGACGCTGAACTGGTTTGCCCGTTACCAAATCCCTTACCATGAAGTCGATTTGGTCGGCTCCCACGACAAGCTGGCGGCCGCACAAAGATGGGGCGTGGACCTGTTTTTGGAGGATCGGCTGGAAAATGCCTTGCAGTTGTCCGAAGCTTTGCAGATTCCCGTCTTTTTATTCGATACGCCGTACAATCAAGCCCGGCTCCCCGAGCTGGTGCACCGCGTGACCTCCTGGGAAGAAGTCGACAGGAAGGTCAAAGAGCTTGCGTTTGGACAAGCCCGCGTGTAACCTCTGCCCTGATTGCGCCCACGCAAAAAGACGTATCTCCATGGCGGGATACGTCTTTTTGAGCGCCAAGACGCACGAAGAAGCTCTGCAAGTGTCTGCGGCAAATGTCCGCGCGCAGTCACGCTTCGGGTCGGTTAGCCTCATTCGAAGGCTTTCCTTTACTTCTTCTCAGACTTTTTCGGCTTGAACGTCAGACAACAGGTCTCGGACGACTTCGTCGCATGATCCTTATGGCCTGTGTTTTGCCCGTACTCGCCAGCAAACTCTTCCTTCGTGTTTGCGTTGGCATGTGCGTCGATTTCCACCATGATTTCGTCGGCGCTGCAAAGATTGCCTTGCGCCCAGTACTCACAGTTTGCTACGCTGCATCTTACTTCTGGCATATGCTTTCACCTCCTAGACGCTATCCTTCACCATTCGTCTAGAGGTTATACTTGTGAAACATAACAGCTACAGAAAAGAGGATGGTCCCATGAGCTCTCCCCGTGTGGTCGTCATTACCGGGGCTTCCGGCGGTCTCGGGCAGGCATTGACGCGACTGCATCTGGAAAAAGGCGACCTCGTCATCGCCGCAACGCGCAAGCCCGTCAACCACGAGTCCCTGACTACTCCGGTCCCTGATTCCAACCGCTTTTTTTCCTATACTGTCAATGTCGGAAACAACGAGGACGTCCGCCGCTTTGCCGCCTGGGTGCACGTCCGCTTCGGCAGGTGCGACATCCTGTACAACAATGCGGGCATTGCCGTGTTCGAGCCACTCATCGGCATGGACATTGACGAGCTGGAGGAAACGTTGCGCACAAACATTGCCGGCGTGATGTACACCACGCGCGCCTTTTTGCCGCTGATGCTCGACTGTGGCTCGGGACACATCGTGAACGTCGCCTCGCTCGCCGGACAAGTCGCGACCGCCAAGGCATCCGTCTACGCCGCGAGCAAAGCGGCGGTGATCCGCTTCAGCGAAGGCTTGCAGCACGAGCTTGCCGGAAGCGGCGTTCGCGTCACCTGCGCCATGCCCGGGCCGATCGACACTCCTTTTTTGGAAAAGGCAGACAGGACCGGGGCGTATCGCAGCAAGGTCGCCCGTTATTTGCTCTCCGCAGACGAAACGGCCCGCCACATTTACAAAGCCGTACAAGCCAACCGCTCCGAAGTGGCAATGCCCTATCGCCTGAAAATGCTGTCGGTGCTCTATGCGCTTTTGCCGCAGCGCATCAAACAGCTAGTCGCCCCGCTCCTCAACCGCAAGTGACGGACTCTCCAGGTCCCTCAATACTCCGAAGGCCAAAAGCCCGCAGGCGATACAGGCAGCGGCCCCGGCTCCGAACAGTCCCTGCACGCCAAGTGTAGGGATCAGCACCCCCGAGACTGCCGCGCCAGCCGGCATGCCTGTGCCTGTAATCGTCCGGATGCTCGTCATAACCCTGCCCAGCAAAGCATCCGGTACTTGTCTTTGCAGGTAGCTTCGGTACATGATGTTATACGGCGAATAGCTGAAGCCCGCCAAAGCCATCGCGATCATCGCCACCTCCAGCCGCGAAAAGAACGCGAGCGGCATGGTTGTAATTCCCCACAAAACGATAATGCCCGCCAACGTCACGCCCAACGGTATCCGCCAGGAAATCGTCGAGAAAAACAAAGACCCGAGCAGCGCCCCGATCGCAAGCGACGACCAGAGCATCCCCAGCGCCACCGAGCCGCCCGCCAAATTCTGGTTGGCATACAGCGGCAGCGCGACCTCAATCGGCCCGTAAGACATATTGAACAAAAAGGTGAACAGCACGAGCGCCACTATTTGCTTTTTCCCGAACAAATAGCGGTATCCCGTCTTCATGTCCGCGAAAAGCGAGCGCAAAAACAAGCCGATCTGCGCGGGTTGCGCCGCCGATTCCGGATTGGCGCTTTTCGTCATTTCTTTTGGCAAGCGGGAAAAACAGAGTGCGCAGACAAAGAAGCTGGCCGCATCAATCAACAGCACGTACGCTTCGCCAATCAGCCCGATCAATACCCCGGCCAGCGCCGGACCGAACATGTAAATGATCTGCCACTGGCTTTCCATGACGCCGTTCGCCTTGACCAGATGTCTTTTGTCGGCCAAAAGCCTCGGCAAAAGCGTCTGGGCGCCTGCCGTACTGAGCGGAGAGAGCGTACCCGCAATGACAATCAACACGTAAATCACAAAAAGCGGAACATGGTCGACCAGAAGCAAAGCTACCAGCGCGATATAAATCAGGCCGCGCGCTACATTGTCCACCATAATCAGCTTTCGGCGATCGAACCGGTCCAAGAGCACTCCCGCCACCAGTCCCGCAAACACAGCAGGCAACATGTACGCGAGCACGACGCCCCCCATCGCGGCGGGCGAGCCCGTTTTTTTCATGACAAACCAGGTAAGTCCCATCCAGCCAAACTGATCGCCCAATCCCGACAAGAACATGCCGAGCCAATACCAGCGAAACGCATGCTGCCTCCATAGCTCTTTCATCCCTGCATCTTCCTTTTTTCGTCTTTTTCCATCATTGTATAGATAATTTTATACTTTTTCAACAATTATATTTATTCACTAGCGTTGCATTAATCTTTTCCCATCATTCAAAATACACATAATCTTTGGTATTTGGTTGTCTAGGGAACAAAA
>NZ_JBYTBG010000072.1:0-11998 GCF_058788915.1 Brevibacillus sp. FW301-21C12A | reverse complement strand
GTTGGACACCTCGATTATGAACGCTTTTATTGTCGCACTCTCGATTCTCCGTGTCCAATGTAAAGTCTAGCATCAATGCGACACAAAGAGCTGGCTGAGCAGCCGTCGCACATGCAATTTCAATCCACGCATCCGCGTAGGATGCGACGATTTTCGCCGTCGACGTCTCCGGTTCGTTGGTATTTCAATCCACGCATCCGCGTAGGATGCGACGTTTGCCGTACCAAACAAGTGGGTTCTCGTCGTGTCCATTTCAATCCACGCATCCGCGTAGGATGCGACCCGCCCACACGCTAATCATAGGCTTGTGTATCATCAATTTCAATCCACGCATCCGCGTAGGATGCGACTATGTAGCGATCACAACAGTCAACTTACGATGACATTTCAATCCACGCATCCGCGTAGGATGCGACGACGCCGCCACAGATAGTCAAGCACAAACCGACAAAATTTCAATCCACGCATCCGCGTAGGATGCGACACTGTTCGACCGCTTGACCGTACCCTTCCGCGAATTTCAATCCACGCATCCGCGTAGGATGCGACCTTGACGCGCACGAGCTGTTGGAAGTACAAGCGATTTCAATCCACGCATCCGCGTAGGATGCGACCGACTTCTGGCGGATGCCGTGTGTATGCGCATAGAATTTCAATCCACGCATCCGCGTAGGATGCGACTACGGCAGACTCGCTGATCGGAACGATGGAAAGTGATTTCAATCCACGCATCCGCGTAGGATGCGACGAGTTGCGTAAAGCTATTACTTATGTGATAGAGGGATATTTCAATCCACGCATCCGCGTAGGATGCGACCATCGACGGTGTCGACTATGAGGCGGGGTTCGAATTTCAATCCACGCATCCGCGTAGGATGCGACACCATACGCCGATGATAAAACGACCACATCTTGCTATTTCAATCCACGCATCCGCGTAGGATGCGACCGAAAAGATCACGAAGTGGTGCGAGGAGCAGGCGATTTCAATCCACGCATCCGCGTAGGATGCGACGTCCCGCCCATACCCGCGCAAATCCATATACTCGACATTTCAATCCACGCATCCGCGTAGGATGCGACGCGGCTTCCGTCTGTGATTCCAGTTCAGGCTCGGAATTTCAATCCACGCATCCGCGTAGGATGCGACAGCCGCCGTCCGTGATAAAGTTCGCGAAATGGTGACATTTCAATCCACGCATCCGCGTAGGATGCGACTCTGGTATAAACATAGTAAGCAATGAGTCAATAAATTTCAATCCACGCATCCGCGTAGGATGCGACCTCCGAAGCGCTGCGCCAACAGCACTGATAGAGCAATTTCAATCCACGCATCCGCGTAGGATGCGACTTCTTTTTGTTTGCGTCAGGGCGCGGGTATATGGCATTTCAATCCACGCATCCGCGTAGGATGCGACGGAGATCAAAAAGGGCTCATGGGTGGCCGGTGTATTTCAATCCACGCATCCGCGTAGGATGCGACTGTATCCGATTTCTTTTATTTCCTCGACTGTAAATTTCAATCCACGCATCCGCGTAGGATGCGACGTACGGCAGTCGCGTGACATGGGATTTGGCAGGAGCATTTCAATCCACGCATCCGCGTAGGATGCGACGTACAAGCCTACTTTAGCGTTCAGACCCTCATGACTCATTTCAATCCACGCATCCGCGTAGGATGCGACAAACCGACAGTTGCCGCTGCACATCCCACGGTATCATTTCAATCCACGCATCCGCGTAGGATGCGACAAAGTCCGGTATTTGGGGCCTGATAAGCGTGAGTGATTTCAATCCACGCATCCGCGTAGGATGCGACATGACGGTCGCCTGGACTGGTTGATAGAAATGCTTATTTCAATCCACGCATCCGCGTAGGATGCGACCCGGACAAAGGATTACTGGATGCCCGATCTGGACATTTCAATCCACGCATCCGCGTAGGATGCGACGGCTGAGCGCTTTTCATGGCGTCAATCCTAAGGTGATTTCAATCCACGCATCCGCGTAGGATGCGACGTTTTCTGGTTGCGGCATTCGGCTTGCACATATGATTTCAATCCACGCATCCGCGTAGGATGCGACCAAAGTTCCCACATCGCCTGTTGACAAGTCTGTGATTTCAATCCACGCATCCGCGTAGGATGCGACGGGATCCGTTAAAAGGACAAGTAGTACCGGTTGTATTTCAATCCACGCATCCGCGTAGGATGCGACCCGGTGACATCGTCGGGACGTTAACACTAACAGATTTCAATCCACGCATCCGCGTAGGATGCGACGGTTTGACGATCTGCTGGATGGTTTGTGTCTCGATATTTCAATCCACGCATCCGCGTAGGATGCGACTTGGTTTTCTGGTTGCGGCATTCGGCTTGCACATATGATTTCAATCCACGCATCCGCGTAGGATGCGACGTGAAAAAGCCGTATTCTCGTCTGGCCGGACAGGATTTCAATCCACGCATCCGCGTAGGATGCGACGCCGCGTAAGCTCAGGCCGTCTCAAGTCCTTTGCGATTTCAATCCACGCATCCGCGTAGGATGCGACACGACATCTGCGAATACGCATTCCGTAACCAAAATTTCAATCCACGCATCCGCGTAGGATGCGACGCCATAGTGTTCGCGAGCACATAACGAGCAAAGGATTTCAATCCACGCATCCGCGTAGGATGCGACGCCGCGATCGCCGCGTCAACAGACGCTTTAAAAATTTCAATCCACGCATCCGCGTAGGATGCGACGAGAAGCTGACCCAAACAATGTTTGTATCAGGTCAATTTCAATCCACGCATCCGCGTAGGATGCGACAGCCCATCAAGATCAACAATCACAGGGTTTTGGCTATTTCAATCCACGCATCCGCGTAGGATGCGACGTGCAACTACAGCATGCAGATACTGGACCAAAACATTATTTCAATCCACGCATCCGCGTAGGATGCGACTCAAAAACATCGAGCATGCGTGGCAAGTGGTGGAATTTCAATCCACGCATCCGCGTAGGATGCGACGACACTACCTCCTGCACGCTGCAAACGGCGGCCGATTTCAATCCACGCATCCGCGTAGGATGCGACGGTCACGGTGCCGCATAAAGAGAGAGGGAGAGTGTGATTTCAATCCACGCATCCGCGTAGGATGCGACTGGAAAAAGGCCAGAAAACAAACCCGAGCATGGAATTTCAATCCACGCATCCGCGTAGGATGCGACGCCTATCGGTTTTCCTCCCAATCACGCACGTACATATTTCAATCCACGCATCCGCGTAGGATGCGACATCATTTCATGAGTCCGAAATTGGGCGGCATCAAATTTCAATCCACGCATCCGCGTAGGATGCGACGTACCGCTAAAATAAAGCCCAGTCCTACCCCCGATATTTCAATCCACGCATCCGCGTAGGATGCGACCTCCGGTTCCTCGCCCGTCATGAGTTCGGTAACGACCATTTCAATCCACGCATCCGCGTAGGATGCGACAGTACTCGCGCAAATACGCAATTGGGTCGGTATGTATTTCAATCCACGCATCCGCGTAGGATGCGACGCTTTCAGTGACGACAAAAACAAGAAAAAAGCGATTTCAATCCACGCATCCGCGTAGGATGCGACTATGGGTTGAGAAAGACGCATTGGTTGGGATCGTGATTTCAATCCACGCATCCGCGTAGGATGCGACACTTCTGGCTTGCATTACGCAAAACCCCCTTTCACATTTCAATCCACGCATCCGCGTAGGATGCGACGGTGGTTGGCGGCCACAACGACATGTTGGGTTGATTTCAATCCACGCATCCGCGTAGGATGCGACTTTGCCGCCACGGATGGGCAAGAGCCGTACATTGGTATTTCAATCCACGCATCCGCGTAGGATGCGACGATCGCTATACATCGAAATGCCCCCCGCCTCTTTATTTCAATCCACGCATCCGCGTAGGATGCGACAGGCCAACAAGTGGTTTCATTCGCGGCGCAGCAAGAATTTCAATCCACGCATCCGCGTAGGATGCGACGTACATTTGAGTATTCAGCCGATTATAACAACAGCATTTCAATCCACGCATCCGCGTAGGATGCGACATCCACGAGATTGAGCGCAGAGATGTTTGAGCCCGCATTTCAATCCACGCATCCGCGTAGGATGCGACACTCAGTGATTATCGAATCTATCGAAGCTTCAATCATTTCAATCCACGCATCCGCGTAGGATGCGACCTTGGCAAGCCGCTCAACCGCGTCTGCGGGCGGATTTCAATCCACGCATCCGCGTAGGATGCGACCGTGCCGTTCGTAATCGTGGCGTCTGCGGTCGTGACATTTCAATCCACGCATCCGCGTAGGATGCGACGCTCAACGTCAGGGACATCCGGTGTGTGCCGCCGCTATTTCAATCCACGCATCCGCGTAGGATGCGACCATAGCGGATGGACGTGCGCCTCGCCGATGCCCGATTTCAATCCACGCATCCGCGTAGGATGCGACTGCAGGACGTGCGCGAGCGGATGGTTCGCGTCGAGATTTCAATCCACGCATCCGCGTAGGATGCGACCCCCGTCGATAATACCGCCGATCTCGCCCGTTTCATTTCAATCCACGCATCCGCGTAGGATGCGACTCAGACAGATACAACTTCCCTTCGCGCGAGTAAATATTTCAATCCACGCATCCGCGTAGGATGCGACGATCGCGACCCTAGCGATAGTAACAAGGCACGCTGATTTCAATCCACGCATCCGCGTAGGATGCGACGCGTAAGCCCGATTTGGATGAGTATGAGATGGCAATTTCAATCCACGCATCCGCGTAGGATGCGACCCGCTGTGACCGTGATGGGTGTGTTGTTGGCGTGATTTCAATCCACGCATCCGCGTAGGATGCGACTTAGCAAGGGCAAAGTCCGGTACTTGGGGCCAATTTCAATCCACGCATCCGCGTAGGATGCGACTGCTGGGTTGATCGGTTTGGATGAGTATAGCGATATTTCAATCCACGCATCCGCGTAGGATGCGACCCGTTGATCGCGTCTGAACCGGATGCGCCCGTTCTATTTCAATCCACGCATCCGCGTAGGATGCGACGTCTACGCAAAGTTGGGCGAGCACGTCTTGGATCATTTCAATCCACGCATCCGCGTAGGATGCGACATCAGGACGAGTACGAGGCCAATCGCGACAAACAGATTTCAATCCACGCATCCGCGTAGGATGCGACACCATCTGGTCGCTCATCTAAATAGATTTTTCCATTATTTCAATCCACGCATCCGCGTAGGATGCGACCTATAAAGGGGGATGAGGTTACATGGCAAAAAGGATTTCAATCCACGCATCCGCGTAGGATGCGACCCTGCTACGGGTGCGGGGACTGGTACGATTACGTGATTTCAATCCACGCATCCGCGTAGGATGCGACCCAAGCGCGGGCTTTTTATTTTGAAAAAAGGGGAATTTCAATCCACGCATCCGCGTAGGATGCGACCCTGCTACGGGTGCGGGGACTGGTACGATTTCTTGATTTCAATCCACGCATCCGCGTAGGATGCGACGCATAATCGACTATTTCCTGACTTATCTTCTTGATTTCAATCCACGCATCCGCGTAGGATGCGACACCAACAAGTTTCCGTTTAGCATACCGTGGGACGTATTTCAATCCACGCATCCGCGTAGGATGCGACTTTAGCCCCCGCAACCAACCACCCGTTGCTCAACCATTTCAATCCACGCATCCGCGTAGGATGCGACGGGGACACTCGCGTCGAAGTCTGTAAGGTTCATATTTCAATCCACGCATCCGCGTAGGATGCGACCCTCGCCGACCGCAAAAACGTCGCTATCCCCGACAGATTTCAATCCACGCATCCGCGTAGGATGCGACGATCTTGTTCGAACCGTTGACGAGCGCGGATACGGATTTCAATCCACGCATCCGCGTAGGATGCGACGCCTGCTGCGAGTATGAGATCAAGCACAGGAAGGCATTTCAATCCACGCATCCGCGTAGGATGCGACAGCGAATTTTCACCCCAAATATGCTTTCATTTTCATATTTGTAATCAAAATACGCTCAAATTCATTCATACGTTAAGATAATTTAGAGAAAGCAGACAAAAAACGGCATTTTAACCCGTTTTTCGGGTGCGAATCCCCCAGGGAATTCGTGTGCGCTTCACATTCGCACTAGAAAATCAATGGCCCCTCTAAATCAATTGATTCTTTCACACCCAAATGCTCTACCTTATTCTTGTAATGATTGCCTAATTGATAAATACGGAGGCTATCCTGATCCAGATCGATGATCGAGAGCAATTCCAGCTTCAATGAAGTAAGCTGTGTGGAATCGACAATGCATTCAAACACGGAATTTTGGACACGTTGACCGTAATTTTGGCATATTTTCGAGACGCGGCGAAGTCTTTTTTGCCCTGCACTGCTAACTGTGCTCACATCATACGTGATCAATACCAGCACACCATTCACCTACTTCCACAAAAAGGGAGGATACTCATCCAAATCATTACGTAAAAAACGGGCTAACAATAAAGCTTGTACGTGCGGAACTAGGCCCCAGGAAATTTTCTCCCCAAGAAATGGATGAGTAATTTTCTCCTGTTTTTTATTTTGCCATGCCGTTAGGAACTTCTTTCTCGCTTCATCTCCCATAATGACGGCACCATTCTCTTTTTGGAAAAAATCTTCCTTGCTCACAATCTTTTTGTTAATTAACGACAGCACAAATCTATCTGCAAAAACTCCTCGCAGCTCCTCCATCACATCTAGGGCCAGGGAAGCGCGCCCCGGCCGATCTCGATGCAAAAAACCAACATAGGCGTCTAATCCAACACCTTCCAGTGCCGCTGCCATATCAATCGCCAATAGAGAATATGCGAATGACAGCATCGCATTCACGTTATCCAGCGGCGGTCTTCGTGAGCGTGCACGAAAGTAAAAACTTTCCTTTTGTTGTAAAATCATGGAGTCAAATAGCCTATTGTAGCAAATAGCTGCCTGACCTTCTAGCCCCCTTAGCCTCTCCAGATTTTCGCAATCCCTCACGTCCAAAAGTAAAGAAGATAGCTGCTTGGATGCATCCTTAAATCGGTCTACATCGATCCGCAAAGGATAGTCTCTGGTCATTCTTTCAATCATCCATTTATGGTTGAAATCTTGCCTACTATAAAATTACGAGCAATTCTTGCGGAAAGAGCCTCATCCTCTGACACCACATACTGTTTTTTTCTCAGGACGACATTCCCCTTGCTTTCCCCAATCACTCTGGCAAGAAATCGCCCGTTCATGGTGAAGAATGTCAATGAAATGTTTCGCTCAGCGCAATATCCCATCAAAGCTGGACTGGCGCCGGTGTAGCCAAATGAGATGATCGATTCCAAATTGTGTAATGGCAGCCTCCCCAACTTCTCCTGATCCTTGAGGAGAACAATATTATCGCCATCAAGCGATAAATACACATCGGGCTGTGTAATAAACAACGTATTTAGCAGTTTCTTCATTCGTTGATTTTCCCTTCAACGTAACTTTTTACGGTTCGTTTGTTCATGAGCTCCGGCAAACAAATATTTTGAAGGGAACAACTTCGACAGAAGGACCCCGTCTTCACTCTAGGAGTATGTCTGCGATGATAGTAGTCTTGCATTTCAGCCACAATCAGCTTCACCTTATCTTTCAAATCAGCCGTTAGCGGGACCTCGACTCGATGCTTGATCTCATGGTAAAAAATATAGCCGAGGTCTATGTCGCACAACAGCATTTCCTCCAAACAAATGGCTTGGGCAACTAATTGTACGACATCCTCTTCTCCGCTTTTCGGCTTCCCGCGTTTATATTCAATGGGATACGCAGTGTATTTGCCGGAAGCCCCATTGATTTCAACGCCGTTATCGCTTTTCACAAACTCTACCACATCACAAACGCCTGTGATCTTGAGGCTTTCCGATTTTACAGGCATGGCTCGAACGATCAGTTTGTCTCCTCGCTTTTCTCTGGCAAACGGTTGATCTGCCTTCCGATGAAGATGTACGCCCTCTATCGTTCTGACATTCTCCTCCCACTGCTGTTCAATGTGAATCAATGCCCACTGCCGTTTGCAAAACTGAAAATGCTGAATGCCGGACAAAAGTAAATAATGATCGTCTTCACTAAATTCCATCCAAAATCTCTACTTTCAACCCATCCAATGGTTGCACCGAGAACATGTAGTCGTCAAATTTCTTGGGTTCTTCTACAAGTCTTTCAATCAATAACGATCGATGTACCTTTGCAGAGGAATAGTGGCCCAACTTGGATGGATGCTCCCACCAATACACCCTGTGAACTTCCATACTTCCTTCCGGACGGGCAGAAGACGCATCGTTCTCAAACAAGGTCACTAACGCCCTCTTGATTTTCTCGGCGTCTTCGTTCGTAAATCCCGTTTTTTCGGCGAGCTGCGTATTGATACTACCGTAAAAGACATACACCCCTGAGTCGACTCGATGCTTCATTCCCATCGTATCTGAGCCGCGAGAGGCTCCAGGCTCCGAGTTCACGCTTTTGGTAATCTGGACGCTGGAGATGTCAATCGGATCTAAACTGGTCGCCGTATGAATGGAAACAGGCCCTCTTACGCCGACAGATACACCCGCTCCTTTTTCCGCTTTGAATGCAAATACTTGACCAAAGCTTCGAACATCGATCCATTCCTGGCAAGCAATTCTGGCAAACTCATCGCTGGATACGTTTTTGGACTTTAATACCTTCTCCAGCTCGGCATTCGCATCTGCCCGCTCTCGAAGGCTTCCATAAGAATCTGATTTGCGATCATTGGACTGTACAAATATGGATTCGCCCATATCTTGCAGACGATTTCGAATCTTCCGTTTCAATGCGACATCAGAAATTTCTCCATGGCCATCATAGTTTTGCCGTGGCCGATTGCCATTCAGCGGGTCCCCGTTCGGATTGGCTTTCGTCACCGATAAAACGACGGCAAAATCGATTTTATGATCGAGCGTTGTCATATGATTCTCTCCTTTTTAATGAGTTGCTTCCGTTTCCTCTGTATCGGTCGTGCTTTTTTTCGTATACAGGTCGTGCCTTTGACTGTAGAATCCGAGCAAAAATTTGCCGGACAATGGTTTGTTATTGAATTGTTCAATGGGAATACGCGATCCTATTTCGTCAATCAGACGGTTGAAATAGAACGCTTGTCTGCCCAGCCTTGCCTGATAAGGCTGCAAGCACGCCTGAATCGTCCGCCAGGTTCGCTCGGGATGCCTTGCAAACTCATTCATGTAGCGAACCGCATTGCTGGCGCGGTCGTCAGCCCCCAACGCTCGTCGTTCCAAAACATCAGCCACGGCCAACAGACGGCCAAACAAATAATCCCGGTCATTTATGCTTTCATCCAACGCCACTTTGAATCCCTCCTGTTCTTCCTGTTTGTTAATCAGCGCACACGTGATGCTCAACGTCTTCTCCCACTCCCATTTTTCCATGGAAACGGGATTGGCTGCACGCCGGCAGGAGCTCATTATGATATCCAATGGAATGTTTCGGCCATCCAGCACACAAGGCAACATTCGCTCCTTGACACCTTTGACCACTTCCTTGCTTGCCCGTGGTCCGTATGCGGCAAATGCAATATCCTTCAAGGCAGGCGCTCCAATAAACTGCACAAATTCCCCGTCACCATTTTTTCGGTATTTATGCAACCAGGCGCAAGTCGAATGCCATTCCACCAGCTTGTCGAAATACTGCTCTTTGTCCATATTGCGGTAATACAATACCGCCATGCGCCCCGTTGTTGCCGAATCGAGAACCAAAATATTTACATTTTCTTTTCTGTCGGGCAAACCTGACAATTTGTTGCGATACCCGTCTAGCGCCTTCGCTACCTCTACAGCCAATTCTTTATTGGTATATGCAATCTTGTCTTTGGTAGAGTCCGATGTAGAATCAATCGAAAATAAATCCTCAGTAATATCGGGAATATCCAGTTCACGATTGCTCCAGATAAGAAACACTCTTTGATCGATCATTTTCCCTTGGCGATTGATTAGCCACTTCAGAGCATTATGCGCTTTCTGGGATACCTCGTAGCTGATGCTTGCCGCCTCATTGCTTTGCGTAAACCGCCCTCTGAATGTAAAGCCGCTGTTATCATTCGCCGAGATCAGCTTGGCTTTGTCTGCTGCATTCCTGATTTTGTTGGCATGCTTGTCTGTTGCAGGCAGCTTCTTACCCGTTACATAGCAGAAATCTTCGCCACCTAGCTTGCTGCTGTAAAATTGAATGAAAGAATCGTATACCTGCTGATCGTTCCACACCTTCGTCAGTACCTTCGTGGGCGAGTAGACGTTAAATCTGACAAATGCGCTTGTTTGCTCGCCAGCAACGACCGAAAAGATCGATGGCTTGGCTCCGTAGCGAGCTTCGGCATTTTTATCCCATTTGCTCAACAGTCGCTGATTTTCGTCTACATATAAAATCCCATGCGCAACTAAATCTTGAATCAACCGCCCCTTGCGCAGGTAGCGGTAGATGCTTTTCACCTTGTCGACAGCGTATGGAGAATTTGCCCACTCTTCCAATTGCTTGATATAGTGCGGAAAGGGCTCTTCCTTTTTGAATTCTCCACCATAGTCTTTGTAATCTCCCGCTACGTAGCTTAGTTTGTCATGCAATGGATAAGGGGCGATCTTTGTACCTGATCGACTGGCGGAATCTTCTGTACATGGGATGACTGTGCTTGCATCGTTTTTCTCAACTACTGTCGCAAAATGAAACTCTCCGTCTTCCGTTACATCCACTTCGATATGGGCATTTTGCGTAGTATGCGAAACAGGCAGTAGCATGTACTCCTGGTCGTTGGACTTTCTCTCAATCTTGCCGACAAACTCCAGATTTGCCTCGTATGTTTCGTACAAATTCAAAAGCCAGCTCATCGGTTATCCACCTCTTCCAGTTCGGCAAACAGATCGTCCACGGAGAGTAAGTTAGTAGAGTCGAAATGCTTTGGTTTCATGCTGGCAACCGGCCGGATTTGCGGACACTTCTCTGGTGGAAGAAAGCAGATAACTCCATTCTTCATTATAGGATTCCATAAGCGGACTTCCAGCTGATCCCGCCCTGTCTCGTCCGGGTAATTGATGCCATGCACCATCGTTCCCAGATGAATCTCCCCGTAGTTGTCATAGAATCCGTCTCCCTCGCCAAACACGCATGGCTCGACATATGCCTGACATTCCCGCGTGCCAAGGAAAATGTCTCTTCGCCCTCCAGCCTGAAGTGAGCGTTTCAAAATGTTGTGATGCTTATGCTCGTTGCGGTCATAGGCCAAATCCGGGCGATTCTTATTGAACTCGAAATGAGCTTGAACCTGGTAGCGCACATCTCTCAAATACGTGTAGTTTGCAAGCGTATTTCCTCCGCCGTATTCGATTGGACGAACACCCTTAGACTCCATGCGGATTGGGTTCATAATTCGCACTTTATCTACAATCATCACCAATGTTGGCTTCCAGTAAATGGACTCCACTATGCCCTTTAGAGCCTGGTAGGTGGGAACTTGGTAGGAAAGCTTTTCTCCGCCAAGTTTTGTTAATGGGTCGGTGAATAGTGCGTAAGACCCAAAAACTTCAAACTCGATTGCGTTTCGCATAGCATTACCTCCTCTCTTGTACTGACTTACTTAATAGTAAACTGTAAAGACAAAACCAGACAGATTTCTTAAGTGTCCTCTGATTGCAAACACGTGTACTTCGATACTTTCGATTGCATTAAACCCACTTGACGTATTTTCTTAGTTCCACCTTAAACTGTGTCAACGACTAATACTACCGATCTTTACGAACCCTACTCTGATTAACTTATTAGTAAGTAATCCACTCACTTGGAGTGTTTGGCAAATGAAAAATACCTAGGACGTGTCTGAAAACTAAAGAAAATGTGGTATGATTTAGGAAAAACGAATGGAGCAACGAGCATGATTCAAAG
>NZ_JBYTBG010000071.1:0-12804 GCF_058788915.1 Brevibacillus sp. FW301-21C12A | reverse complement strand
TTTTGGTTGTGTAGCTGAAAATGTCATTCAGAATACTTCGACAAATTACGAACGCATTTTTTATGCAACGCTAGTGATTTTAAACACACTAAAAAAAATCAACTCATCAGTCGAAACATTAAAGAACAAAATAACCGATAAGAAAGATTAGCTTATCGAGTATTCAGTGAATATTACCAATCTGTCCAGGAAGTCGGTTTTGACTGGCTTTCTGGAGCAAAAGCTGGTCCATTAACTACTATGGATCAGCTTTTTTATCTGGAGCGGCAGTCCCCAAAACCATCCCCAAAAACCGCTCCACCACCGGGCGATGGCTGACTTCCTCCTCGCGCGTGCAGATGTAGACAGGGCGCTTGATCTCCACGCCGGGGACGGTCACGCGCCCGATTTCGTTGCGATCGACCATTTCCTTGACGGCCAGCGCAGGGGCAAGCATCGTTCCGTACCCTGCGCGTACAGATTGGATCGACTCGACCAGCCCGTGGTATTGCAGCCCGACGCGCGGGCGCTTGACGCCGTGCTCGCGGCAGAGGGAAAACAGCCATTCCCGCGTCGAGCTGCCTTGCTCCCGCAGCAAAAACGGCTCCTGCACAAGCTGCTCCATGCTCACCTCTTTGCCCGCATACGGGTGATCGGCAGGCAGGATGAACCAGTAAAGCACATCGGTCATGTGTACGCGCCGGACGGGCAGCTCTTCCACGATTCCTTGATGACGATGGCCAGATCGACCTGCCCGCCGAGCAAAAGCTCGATAGACTGGGCGGAGTTGCGGGTTCGGATTTCCACATCGACCTGTTCGTACTGCCGCTTGAATGCGGCGAGCCACTTGGGCACCAGATAGTGGGAGGGCAGGTAGGTGGAAGCGATGCGCAGTTTGCCCTTTTTGCCCTGTTTGATCTCTGCGAGCTGCCACTCGATCTCGCGCTCCCAGTCGTAAATGCGGCGGGCTTTTTCCAACAGGAAGCGGCCTTCGTCGGTCAAGGCAATTCCCCGGCCGCGAGGGGCGACGAGCGCAACGCCCAGCTCGTTTTCCAGCTTGCGGATTTGCGCGCTGACCGCCGGCTGGCTGATTGCGAGGGCAGCGGCGGCTTCGGTCACGCTTTGGCGCAAGGCTACCTCCACAAAAATTCGCAAGGCATGCAGGTTCATTTTGCTCCTCCATTCATAACTGTTGTTTATGGATTGCGCAACAATATGTATTAGATCCGATGAATGATTCCTTGTATGGTAATCCATAGGACGACGGGAAGTAAAGGAGCAAAAAGAGATGAGAGAAATCAGCGGGAAAACGCAGGTCGTCGCGGTTGCATTGGTGACGGCGCTGTGCATGCTCGGAGATTCGATGTTGTATGTGGTGTTGCCGCTCTATTGGCAGGAGGCCGGGCTTGGTTCGCTGTGGGAAGTGGGCGTGCTGTTGTCGATCAATCGCTTCGTCCGGGTTCCGCTCGGGCCGCTCGTCGGGAAGTGGTACGAGCGGACGGGAGGGCGCGCCGGACTGGTTCTCGCAGTGGTGCTTGCTTTTGTGACGACGCTGTCGTACGGCTTCCAAGGTTTTTGGCTGTGGCTTTTGATGCGCTCTTTGTGGGGCGTCGCCTGGACGTTTTTGCGGCTGGGGGCGTATTCCTTGATTGTGGCTGTCGCAGACGAACATAACCGCGGGCAGTTGATGGGGCTGTACAACGGCCTGTACCGTCTCGGCAGCCTGGGGGGAATGCTCGTGGGGGCGCTGTTCGCCTCCTGGTACGGCTTGCTGCCGGCTTCGCTTCTGCTCGCCTGCTGCTCGCTGTTTGCGCTGTTGCTCGTCTTTCTCTACATTCGCCCGGGCTTTACCAACCGGACGGCGGCAGCCGTAGAGAAAGGCGGGGAGTCGCACAGGCTGAGGTTGTGGCGACAGGCGGCCATGCAAAAGACCATGCTGACCGCGCTTATCGTCACCATGATTTATCAAGGGATGTTTGCGTCCACGCTGAGCAGGCTGGTAGAGCAGCGGACACCGTTTCTCGCGCTCGGGGGCATCGTGCTGGGAGCTGCCGTGCTCGCAAGCCTGGTGCAAGGGCTGCGCTGGTGCTGGGAGCCGTGGGCCGCGCCTGTTGTCGGCAGGCTGGCGGATCGGTACGGCAGAAGGAAAATGTTTGCCGCCACCCTTTTTGCAGGCGCGCTGCTGTTTGCGCTCATTCAGGCGGGGGTGCCGCTTGGCGCGTGGTTTGCGGTGCTGCTCGGCATCCAGTTGACCGCGACGATCATCACCACGGTGATGGACACGCTCGCGGCAGATGAAGCAGCCAGGCATGCGAACAGCACAGCGGTAATGACGTTTTATTCCGTCATCACAGACCTGGGAGCAGCCTTGGGACCGCTATTCGCCTTTTGGCTTGATGAGCATGCCGGGCTGTCCGTCATGTACGTCGGGCTTGCCGCAGCGCTTCTGCTTATAGCTGCGGCGTGGAGCGTCAGACAGAGACGGGAGAGTCTGGAAAGCGCTCCTTGAGCGCAGCGAGGACGCGAGCGATGGCCGCTTCCTTGTCCGGGCCGTGCAGCAGCATGTGATTGGAGTGCTCGTACCAGGTGATTTGCGGCGAGGCGGATTCGTCTACGCTTTTGGCGAGAAGCTGTGCGCTGATGGCATGCACCGTGTCGTCCCGCTTTGCCTGCAGCAAAAGGTACGGGGTCTTGATCTGGCCCAGGAGCGGCTTCGTTTCCGACAAAAGTCGGCGAAACTCCAGCATGCTGCTGACAGGGATTCTGCCGATGCTTCTTACGTAGCGGCGCGAATGGGTAGGGAAGTCCTCGCGCAAGTAGTGTATGGCTTCCTTTACGTCCCAGTACTTGTACGGCGTATTGATCGTAATCAGCAGCTCGACAGGGTAGCGGGTCGTCAGATGAAAGGCGAGCAGGCCGCCCATGGAAAACCCGATAATGACGATCGTGTCTGCGCGCATGGAGAGGCGTTTGTAGCCTTCCTCCGCAGAGCGCAGCCAGTCTTTGCGGGTGCTTCGGGCCATTTGGCGGCGAGTCGTCCCGTGCCCTTCCAGAGTGGGACACTCGACCTGGTAGCCAGCCTCGCGCAGCGCTTTGGCGAGAGGCAAAACGTCGTTGATGTCTCCGGCGAATCCGTGGATGAGCAGACAACCGACTGTTCCTGACATCGTAATCTCTTCCTCTCAAATGTTGGGAATTTGCTTTGTGTACGTATTATATACCGAATGCGGGCGAGAAGCGACTGCGCGGGTGCAGCTTGCGAGTGAAAGCAAAAAGGCCCCATCCCGGTAGGATGAGGCCGATTTTGTGAAAGCGGCGAGCAGGAATGAAGCTGTCAGGTGTAGGGCTGGTCAAAAGGTTACAGGCCAATCGTTTTCAGCTCTGGCGAAATGAGTAGCTTCGGTTCTGTGCACGCCTGGATGTCTTCTGGCGTATAGCCTTCCGCGACTTCGACCAAAAGCAGGCCGTCCGGTGTCACATCGAGAACGGCTCTGTCCGTGATGATCCGGTTGACTACTTTTTTGCCAGTGAGCGGGAGAGCGCACTTGTTCAAAATTTTCGTTTCGCCATGTTTGTTGACGTGGTCCATGATGACGACGATTTTTTTCGCGCCGTGCACGAGGTCCATCGCTCCGCCCATCCCTTTGACCATCTTGCCGGGAATCATCCAGTTCGCCAGATCGCCCTCGGCAGAAACTTCCATGGCTCCAAGAATGGCCAGGTCGATGTGCCCGCCGCGAATCATCGCAAACGACTCGGCGCTGGAGAAGTAAGCCGCGCCGGGAATCGCCGTGACGGTTTCTTTTCCGGCGTTAATCAGATCGGGATCGAGTTCGTCCTCGGTCGGATAAGGGCCGATTCCGAGCAGGCCGTTTTCCGATTGCAGCACGACGGTTTTTCCTTCCGGGATGTAGTTGGCGACGAGTGTAGGCATCCCGATTCCGAGATTCACGTAAAAGCCATCCTCGATTTCTTTGGCAGCCCGAGTGGCAATTTGCTCACGAGTAAGCGACATATCTGTTTCCTCCCTTGAATGACCTTTGTATGTGATCGTGTCGTCGGTTAGGAGCGGACCGTGCGCCGCTCAATCCGTTTTTCAAACGATGGCGCCTGAATCAGCCGCTGGACGTACACGCTTGGCGTATGGATGTGATCCGGGTCCAGCTCGCCTGTTTCCACGATTTCTTCTACCTCGACAATCGTGATTTTTCCGGCGGCGGCCATCATCGGATTGAAGTTTTGCGCGGTCTTGCGGAAGACGAGATTGCCCATCTTGTCGGCTTTCCACGCCTTGATGAGCGCGAAGTCGCCCGTGATCGCATGCTCCAGCAAATACTCCTTGCCGTTGAAGACGCGCGTCTCGCGGCCTTCCGCAATCGGAGTGCCGACGCCCGCAGGCGTGTAGAAGGCAGGGATGCCAGCGCCGCCAGCGCGGATTCTTTCCGCCAGCGTGCCTTGCGGCGTCAGCTCGACTTCCAGTTCGCCAGACAGGAACTGGCGTTCAAATTCCTTGTTTTCCCCGACGTAGGAGGAGACCATTTTTTTGATCTGCTTTTCGCGCAGGAGCAGGCCCAGGCCCCAATCATCCACGCCGCAGTTGTTGGAGACGACAGTGAGGTTTTTCACTGCTTTGTCGCGCAGGGCGATAATGAGATTTTCCGGAATGCCGACCAGTCCGAAGCCGCCGACCAAAAGGGTAGCTCCATCGTGAATATCTGCCACGATCTCCGCATAAGAAGAGTAAATTTTTGCCATGACGATCACTCCCACCATGAAAAAATGTCGTTGTACGCGAGTAAAGGCTTTTTGTAAGCGCTAACAAGCAATCGGACAATTGCTTGAATATTTCCGCCCTTCCATCATACAAGATACGAGTTACAAACAAGTGACGAGAATCCGCCCGATAATAAAAAAATATAAAAAATGACAGAAAAGTGATACAACTGTTTTTATTTTCTGTAAAATATATTTTGTCAATGATTATTCTTCTTGATTCAAGTCAGATGACTTGCCGCTGTTCAGCGAGGCGTTCGCTGGATGAAGCGGGCGGATTATGGAAGGTTGCAGGAGTGAAAGTATGAAAAAATGGATCAGCCTCACGATTGTTGCCCTGCTTTTGACAGGCTGCGAAAAGCTGGACGAAAGAACCGGACAGCTCAAGCGGATGGAAGAAGAGACTGTGATTAAGGTAAAAACGGTAAATGCTTATACGGTAGAGGATAACCAGAACGTGCGCACGATGGAGGTGCCCGGCGTGGTGACGCCTCGCCAAGAGCTGGGGCTGTCGTTTGGCACCTCTGGGAAAATCGCGAGCATTCTCGTCCAGAAGGGGGCGAGCGTGAAAGCGGGCCAGACGTTGGCGACGCTGGACCAGTCGGGATTGCAGGCGGGGATTCAGGCCGCTTCCGGGCAAGTCGCGAGCGCGGCGATCAGGCGCAGCAAGGCGCTGTCCGGGCCGGAGAGCCACGAGGTGCAGACGCAAAAGCTGCAAGTGGAAAAGGCGAAGGAGCTGGCCTTGAAGGCCGAGCGGGAATATTCGCAAGCCACCATACTGTTTGCCAACGGCGCGATTTCCAAGGATGAGCTGGACAGGCTGGCTCTGGCGCAAAAGCAGGCCAGGCTCAGCCTGGAGGAAGAAGAGGTCGCCTACAACAAACTGATGAAGGGTGCGGATCGACTGGACGTCGAAGAGGCAGAGGTCGGGGTGAGCCAGGCGAACGTCCAGCTCAGCCGCGCGAAGCAAGAGGCGGCCGACGGCGTGCTGAAAGCGCCTTTTTCCGGAGTCGTGGCCGAAATCTCGCAAGTTGCCACCCAGCAGACCGGACCTGGCAGTGAAGTCATTCGCCTGGTCGATACGAGCACCTGGATTGTCAAGCTGCAGGTGGACAGCGAGCAGATCGGCAACTGGCAGACCGGGGCGACCGTGCACGTAAAAGCGGCGGACGGCAGCGAGGCCGAGGGCAAAGTGACGTTTGTCTCGCCGACCATGGATCAAAATGTAGGGGCGTATCCGGTCGAGGTGACGGTCAACGGCAGCGCGGTGAACTGGAAGGGCGGCATGACGGTCACTTGCCAGTACGCGCTGTCCGGGAAACAAGGGGTGCTCGTGCCCGTCGCAAGCATCGGCGTTGCGGAAGAAGAGTATTACGTCATGAAAATCAACGAGAACACAGTGGCAAAGACACCTGTCAAAGTAGGAGCGCTGCACGGTACGTTTTACGAAGTCCTGGAAGGGCTTGAGCCGGGCGATCAGATTGTCGGATCGGGTCTTTCCTACGTGGTGGACGGCGAGGCGGTGAAGGTGGCGGATGAATAACAAAGCGGTTCTGTCAATAGCTCCTGCCCTCGCCCGCCTGATCGCCGTGCTTCTCTGCCTGTTTGCGATCAGCGCTTTGTTCAGAATGGATGTGCAGACGTTTTCCGACCGGGGATTGCCGGAGTACAACATCAACCTCATCGCGCCAGGACTGACGGCGGATCAGGTAGAAGCGTCGGTCACGCGAAAAGTCGAGGAAGCCGTGCGCGCGATGGGCAGCGCTGTGATGATTTCCACCGACTCTCGCCCCGGCGCGGGCACGATTACGGTGCAGACGGCGGAAAACCTCGGCTCCGATTACAAGGAACGTCTGGAACAGAAGCTGTCACAGGTCGCGAAGACGCTGCCTGTCCAGGAGTACAGCATCAGCCAGGAAAAGCTGGGAGACAGCCTGGTCGGGTTTTACCTGCTTCATGGCAGCGATGTCCAGACGCTGTCCAATGTTGCGCGCTATACCGTCTATGAAAAGCTGATCCAGAGGCCGGGGGTTGCCCGTGTGGAAGTGGACGGCCAGCCGGTTCGCGAGCAGATCGAGGTCGTTTTTCGCCCTTCCATGCTGCTCGTGTATGGCTTGACTCCGAGGGATGTGCTGAACCAGCTTCCGAGTGACGTGATCGGGGAAGAAATCGGTACAGTCGGAAAGACGGCGGATCGCACCGCCTTTACGTGGACGAGCCAAACGGAAGGGCCACAAGGGCTCGGCAAGCAACTGATCGCGACTGGCAAAGGATATGTGCCGCTCTCGCTGCTGGCGGATATCCGCGACACGCGAGGCAGCAAAGGCGAAGAGGTGAGTGTATATCGCGGCTCCCCGGCGGTAGGAATCTCGGTCTACGCGGCGGAAGTGGGACAAATCCCTTCCATCCGCAAAGAAATAGCCAACATGGTGGCCGAGCTGAACGAAGAGGCGGCTGGCAAGCATGAGCTGGATCTGTTCGAAGATCACGCCTTGCCCATCTCGGCGGCGACCGGGCAGTTGGCTTTGCTCGCAGGATTGGCTGCGCTGCTCTGCGCGCTTTTCCTGTTCGCTTCCTTGAAACGCACAGGCCCTGCTGTTCTGTCGCTGCTCGCAGTGTTCATGGCGGCGGGGGGCGTGCTGGGCGGCATGTGGTTGTTTGGGCTGAAACTGACCTTCTTCACACTGGGTCCGCTGCTCGTGTTTACGATTGTTTACCTGATTGCGGGCGTTGCTTTCTTTTCCCGTCTGGACAGGCTTGGCGCCTACTCGTTCTCGGGCAGCCTGAAGACCGCCTGGACGGTGATGAAGCCGCTGCTGCTCGCGCTTGTCGTCATGGCGGCCGCCTGGTTCACCGTCGTCATGACGGATATGCTCAAAGCCGAAGACAAGGTCGTCCTGTTCGACGCCTGGCCCGTGCTCGTTTTGGGCGCGGCGAGCCTTGCGCTCGTGTACGGCTGGGTCGTTCCGGTGCTGGCCGGAACGTGGCTGACAGCAAGAGAGACGCCAGCGGACGAAAGCAGTCCGCGCGCGCCAGGACGGTTGACGCGCACACTCGTTGCCCGCTGGGAGCGGCTGGTGCAGCAAGGCTACTTGCCATTTGGCCTTACGCTCGTATCGTCCGTCGTCTTTGTTTTGCTCTTGCAATCGTTTGTTCTGGTGGAGCCGTTTCGCGACGTGAAGCCAAACGGCAAGACGTTGTCGCTGCCGATGGTTCAGGAAAGCAGCGTAGACGATGCGATCAAGGCGGCGCAGACGGCCGAGGAACGGCTGCGCGGCCTGGCAGAGGTGGCTGACCTGTACACAGTTGCTTCGCGCGAGCGGTTGACGATGCATCTGAAGCTGACGGACAAAGCGGATTGGACCCGCTCCGTTCTCGATCTGGAAAAAGAGCTGGACAAAAAGCTGCGCGATATCCCGCAGACGGACCCGTTCGCGCTGGTCGTCAACGAGGAGCAGAAAACGCGTCTGGAATTTACGGTCAAGGGCCCTTCGCAGGAGACGGCGAACCATATTGCCAAGGAAATTCTCGAATACTTGCAGCAAATGAGGTGGCGCGACAATGACGGCCGGGAGATCGTGACCGATGAACGGATCGGGCCGAAGCCGCAAACCGCGTTGATTGACATTCGCCCGAAAGCGGAGATGCTCGCGCGCTATCATCTGAGCGAAGAGGAGATCAAGCGCCAACTGGAAAGCTATCTGGGGGAAAAGCGGGCGGGAAGCATCCACGTAAACGAGCGCAATGTTTCCGTAGTCGCCCGCTTCCCGGACAAGTGGATGGACCACCCGGAGCAGGTGAAGCAGATTCTCATCCGCACCCAGCAAGGGCCTGTTCGCCTGGCCGATCTGGTCGACTGGTCCAGCGGCGGGCAGCCGCAAGTGTATGAGCGCCAGGACGGCATGTACGTGGTCAAGGTCAGCAGCGCCATCGCCGACCCGAGGTGGATTGACAACCTCGCGTACAACCTGCCGCTGGTGATGCAAGAAAAGATCAACGTCCCGGAAGGCTATACGATTCTCAACGAGGATGAACTGAAAAAGCTGAGCGAGGAGCAGTCAGACAAAAAAGACTGGAGCGGCCGGTTCATCGTGATGATCGCGATGGTCGCTGTTGTCCTGATGGCGAGCCTGCTCTTGCGGCGTAGAACGCGGGATGGCTGGTTCGCCCTGATCCTGCTGCCCGTCCTGTCAGGGGGAGTGACGCTCGGGCTGCTTTTGCTGGATCACCCGATGAACGTGATGGGCTTCTACGGCATCGCGGCAGCGGCTGCCCTGCTCATCTCGCTGGCCTTGCTTCACCTCGACGAACTGTCGGCAGCCCATGACGAGCAGCCGAGCATCTGGGAAGGTGTGCGTGTCGGGGCAAAACGCGCGTGGGCAGCTCAGGCGGGCGTGGCCGCTGCGGTCGCTATCGCCTGCCTGCCCGTTGTCGGCAGGTGGATGGCGGGCGGCGAGTCGTTTGCCTCTTTTGCCAGCAGTTTGTTGTTCGGGACCGTGTTCGCTTCTTTTGTCACCCTCGTGCTCGTGCCGGGCATGCAGCACGCAGCACAATGGCGCGAGAACGTCCAGTCGGATTTGTCGCTGCCCGTGCTCGTGCGACGCCTTCGCGACTGGCAGGACAACGAGCGGATTCGCCGTCGCGACTTGAGGGAAGTAAAGCGCAGACAAAAGCAGCTCGCAAACGAGCTGCGCAAGGAACAGCAGGACAGCTCCGCCAATTCGAAAAAAGCTTTGTCGCAGGAGGACTTTTTGCCGCTCCCGACAGGCACAGACGACGCCAAGCCGTAACGGCTGGCGTCTTTTTCTTGACTGAAACAACCTTCCGCTGAAACGCGGTCGCTCAGCTTTGAGAAGGCGATGATAAAGGTTTCTTATTTGTTCACAGGCTCGGCAAGGACTTTTGGCGCGATCTCGGGTAAGATGAGGGAAGAACGGAGTATGGGAGGGAACCCAGGCGTGCGCCGCTATCGAAAACTGTTGGATTACTTGCTGTTGGCTGCGATTTTGGTGGGCTTGTTCCTGTCGTCCTCCCAGCCATACTACAAACAGGATTTGCGGGGAACCATATCCAAAGTCGTAGATGAAAAAAGCTGGAACGAACGGATGGAAGGGATTACCATTCCGTATGCCGGACGCGAAATCAGCGTCGAGAACAAGGGAGCCGCAGGCTTTATCGAGTTTTTCCTCCGCAAAGGAACGCATTTTACCGTGTTTGCCCTGCTGGCGTTCAGCTTTTACCGCGTGTTTTCCCACCGTCTTGCATTTGCTGTAGCATTGCCCTGGAGCGCCTTTTGCAGCTTGCTGGCGGCGGTTTTGGACGAGTGGCATCAGACGTTTACCCCGGATCGGACAGGAATGGTGAACGACGTTCTGTTGGATTTGTCGGGTTCTGTCACGATGTTGTTGATAATTCTTCTCAATTACATGTATTCACGAAGAGCATATCATTATAAAATGAAGTGAGCGACCGCCATCCTGACCGGGGCTGTTGCTTATTGAGAGATTAGGGAGTGGATGAGATTCGTGTCAGACAAAAAGAACGTGCTCGTACTGAACTGCGGCAGTTCCTCGGTGAAGTACAAGCTTTATGAGATGCCGGGCAAAACATTGCTCGCCCAAGATTATTTACAACAAATTCAACGCGACGAATACGAAGATACGATTCGTGGCGTGTTTGAAACATTAAAGCAATACCGCATTGACATTATCTCGCACCGGGTCGTTCACGGCGGAGAAGCATTCAAACAGTCCGTCGTCATCGACGAACAGGTAAAAGCGGAGATTCGCAGCCTGTCCCGCTTTGCGCCGCTGCACAACCCGATCAACCTGACCGGGATCGAGATCGCGCAAAGCATCTATCCTGAACTGAAGCACGTGGCTGTTTTTGATACCGCGTTTCACCAAACTATGCCGCCATCCTCTTACTTGTATGCGTTGCCATACGAGTATTACGAGCATTACGGCATCCGCAAGTACGGCTTCCACGGCACGTCCCACCGCTATGTGATGAGCCGGGCGGAGGAGATGTTGAACCGGCCGAAGGAGCAGCTCAGACTTATCAGTTGCCACATCGGCAGCGGCGTCAGCATTACGGCGATTCGCTACGGAGAATCGTTTGACACGTCGATGGGCATGACGCCGTTGGCGGGACTGTCGATGGGAACGCGCAGCGGCAACATCGACCCTGGCATCATTCCTTACATTGAAGAGATCGAAAAGACGGATACAGCGGGCGCGATTACGATTTTGAACAACAAGAGCGGACTGATGGGCGTCTCCGGCGTCTCCAACGATTTGCGCGACGTCATGGAAAAGGCGGCAGAAGGGCATTACCGCAGCCAGCTTGCCCTGGAATTGTTCACGACGATCCTGCATAAACATATCGGGCTGTATCTCGCACGACTAAATGGCGTCGACGGAATTATTTTTACGGCAGGTGTTGGAGAAAATAGTGCTACCGTCCGTGAAATGGTTTGCACCGGGCTGGAATTCGCCGGGGTCAACTTGGACCGCGAAGCGAACCGGGCAAGCAAAGGCGAAGCGTTTATCAGTACGGAATACTCTCCGGTAAAGGTCATGGTAATTCCTACCAACGAGGAGCTTGTAATGGCTACAGACGCCTACGAGCTGTCTTTTCAATAGCTTGAAGTGCGTCACCTAGAAAGAATAGGCTTTTCAGTATTGGAATTTCTCTGCTATACTAGGAGAATGAGGCTTCTGGTTTGAGGTTCTCACCATTTTTCTGAAATAATAAAAGGAGTGCAAACTGGATGGCAGTACAAGTGGGAAGCATCATCGAAGGAAAAGTGACAGCGATTAAACCGTTTGGGATGTTCGTAGCAGTCAGCGAAACCGAGCAGGGGCTGGTCCACATTTCCCAAGTAGCAAACGGTTTTGTAAAGGATATCAACGATCACTTTACCGTGGGGGCACAAGTAAAGGTCAAAGTTCTCTCCATTGATGATGCAGGTAAAATCTCGCTTTCGGTTCGCGCCGCACTCCCAGCGCCTGAGCGTCCGGAGCGCGAAGAGCGCCGTGGTGGTGGATATCGTGGAGGCGACCGCGGAGGAAATACAAAACGCGATAGCGCTGCTTCCTTCGAGGACAAATTGAAAAAATGGTTGAAGCACAGCGAAGAGAACCTTGCGACTATCAACAAAAAGAACGCAAAACGTGGCTATTAAAGCCTTGTGATAACGGAAGAAGGACGGGATATCCCGTCTTTTTTTTACGCTTGGAAGCTAAGAAAAGGCAGGGGAATCCCCTGCCTTTTTGCGTGCGCTAATAGATTAATTCCCGAGTTCTGGCTTTACCCTGTTCTTCTTGGGTTTACAAAAAAACGACACAGTGGAAAGACACGATGTCCGGTGGTACAAAAGTCGGCCCTTGTTTAAGGCTTAAAGCAAAATAAACAAAATGACCGCCTTGGCTTGTCAAAGCTCAAAGGCGGTCATTTTGTCTATTTTGCACTATTCCTTTATCCGTTCCTCAGTGACTTTTCCGTCACCGATGCTAAATTGGCCAATAACAGTCTTTCCATCAACGTCATACAGAGGGATGTGGCGACTCCCCTTCGCATTAAGCTGTTTGGTCAAGGCTACTGCTTCACTCGGATTCTTGGGCTTCACCCCTCTTAAATCCTCAGAGCGAACGTATCCAAGAGTCCCGTCCACGCCATATGCCTTAATTAAATCCGGCTCTGCCCCTAGGGAAGTGACATTTAATGCAGAACCATAAGTTTGTCCTTGCTCGTTTATTGGGAACTCTGGAACAGGTGTAGGGTCTTTATCAAGTCCTAATGCAATGCCAGAACCAAAAGATCCTATTACAATCCCGGTTAACAAAGTAGCATAGACAATTACAGTTCGTACACCAAGTCGCTTAATTTGCATCGGGTTCACCTCCTAAAAGTTGATATTTGGAGTAACGTTGGTGAGATAGGTTCGATAGCCGCTACCATCAAAAACTTCAGTTGAACCACTGTCAATAGATTGGACACATAAAATCGAGAGAATTACACCACACATCGGTACATATGTTCGTATTGATT
>NZ_JBYTBG010000070.1:0-12886 GCF_058788915.1 Brevibacillus sp. FW301-21C12A | reverse complement strand
CGGCTACCGCAATCTAGAGAGATTCAAGATTCGCATTAGACTGGAGTGTAAACCGGCTACATAACTACGAAAAACTGCGATAGAGGGAGATCAAGCACGTTTTACGGTGAAGAGCTAATATATAGGTAAAATTGAAAATTATGTGAAACTGATATTTCGACAACTTTCTCTATTATACGTTTTTTATAATGTTAGTGAATTTAATAATTTGGGAAAAGGTGGAGATTCAAGTAATGAAGAAAATAACCTTTTTAATTCTTGGTCTTGCTGTGGCGGGAGGAGTAGCTTTTAGCTCGGTGGGGGTTCCTACAAGTCATGCATCGAATGATTTGACAGAGGCAAAGAAAAGTGTAACAGCATTTGTTGAAGCTATGAACAAGCAGAATGTTGATGAAGCAAGCAAATATATTCTGGATACTAGAGATAAGAAACAGGAGAAAGATACTTCGTCTAAGAAAAAACTGCAAAAGCAAATTAAGAAAAACAATCAAAATAAGAAAGTTAAGAAAACAGAGGCTATCAAACTACTTTCTGTAGATAAAATGGCTGATGACACAATCAAGGCTGAATTTCTCATAGCAAATGAGAACAAAGATGTTGAAATCTCACTTCCTGTCGAAAAAGTTGATGGTGAATGGAAACTGATAGTGGATGGGTCTGTTACAGTTGAAAACAAGTAAATTTGATTAACAAAAATTATGAAAGGGTGTATAAAGTATGAAATACGATAAAAAATTTATCGTGACTGCATTGTTTGTAGGGGTATTGGCAATTTCTTCTTCCGCGTACGCAGGAGTAGTAGATTACTGGGAGTTTAATGATTTCCATAATGGCTGGAGCAACGGTGGTTATTTGTATACAGAAGATGCATTTTCAACAGATTCTAATGAGGAAGTAACTATTAAGTTTTGGCAAACTACTGGGGATAGTTCTGCTCCAGCAAAAATTCAGTATGGAGTTGTTGAGGATGTTTGGTATGGATGGGAATTGTATGGAGATACCGAGACATTCACAATGAACAATAGCGCTGGCAGATTACAATCTCACACCTTCTCTGATATTCCCGAAGGTGATGATTATCATATTCGAATGGTGGCTAAAACAGCACGTTACATGGATGGTGGCGGTAATGTAAATATCCCTTAAAAATAGCACCTTATTGTTTTGGAGATTTTTCCATAATCGGTATAATTATATTGGAGGTGAGATAAATACAATGCGTTGGTCATTGCTAGTTCTATTGCAACTTCTTGGTATTTATGTTGCTTACAGAGGTTTCGCGCTATTTACAGAGGAGGTAACAGGAACGGGAATTGCAGTTTCAGAATTTGGTTTCCTGATAACTCCTCCCTACTTCGATGCGATAGGAATTACGCTAATGCTCGCAGGGGTTATCATCATAATGCTACCTTTTGTAATACAAGCTGCTAATAAAAAGAAAAAACATGTAGTGTAAATCACTAGTGTTTTATTCATGTAGCCGAAATACACAGAAGTTTTATCTGAAACGGGCAAGAATGTAAAACTTTGATGCTTTTGGAGCCACACCCGAACAAGAAAATGGGTTTGGCTCTTTTCGTTTGGGAATGTAAATGGGTTTTTAAAAGGGATTCGAGCATATGTGCCACCCGATATAACGGCAAGGAAAAAGACGGAATGTTAGTAACAGGAGCCGCGAACGGCGCGTTGGCAGGTTATCTGGCGCTGGAAAAGCTGCTTCCTGCCGGGGAACAGCATCATTTGGTGGTCGGCCAAGGCCACGCCATCGACCGTCCGGGAACGTTGTACGTGACGGTAGACACGACTGGGCAGGACCCGGTTGTTCGCGTGGCGGGCGCGGCGCACGTGACGATTGCGGGACTTATGCGCGTGTAGGGAAAAGAAAAGCGAGTGGAAAAGACGTTCCTGGGGCCAGGGGCGTTTTTTTTGTTGGAGTTGAGCGCTTTTTTTGAAAAAAGAGGTAAGAAAGCAAATAAAATGATATTGAACCAATTTTAGCAATTCATTATAATTCAATCTGTGTGTTTCTAGGAATATTTTACTATTTTTGTTGCGTTGTTGAAACTGTGGCAGGAAGAGAGGGGGGCTTCCGAACGGGACAGGCTGGCTGACTTGCGAAGCATACGAGCAGGCAAATGAAAACTAAGAAAGATAAGGAGTTACCGGAATGAACCAGAGATTCATCCGTTTTATGAGCGTGTGGCAAGCATTCTTGTTCGTTTCGCTCCTGCTTCTGCAACTGGTTCCCGAGCATGCAGGGGCGAGCGCAAACAGCAAGACGTACTTGATCGGCTTTAAAAACAGCGAGAAGGCCACGGTGAGGGCGATTCAGCGCTCGTCCGTGCAACAGCTCAGTTCAAAGGTGATAGTAGCCAAACTGACGGAAAGCGAGAGGCAGGCGATGGCGCAAGACCAGAACGTCGCCTACATCGAGGAGGACAGTGAAACCGAGCTGGCGGCAACAGACCTGGCACAAACGCAGCAGGTGCCATGGGGCATCGCGCACATCGGAGCGAATGCAGCCCGCAACAAGCAGTACATGGGGAAGAACATCAAGATCGGGATTTTGGATACCGGGATTTCCAGCCATCCAGACCTGGAAGTCAAGGGCGGCGTTTCCTACATCGAGGACGAACCCGGGTACAGCGACCACCATGGACACGGAACGGCAGTGGCAGGCGTAATCGCTGGCAAGGACAACGATTTTGGCATTGTCGGCGTCGCGCCAGAGGCGGACATTTATGCGATCAAGGTGTTGGACAAAAAAGGGCATGGCACGTACTCGGGCATGATTCAAGGGATTGAGTGGGCGATTCAAAACAAGCTGAACATCATCTCGATCAGCGCGGGCGGCTATATCGACAGCCGGGCGTTGCGCGACCAGATCAAAAGGGCCAATGACCACGGGCTGTTGGTCATTGCGGCGGCCGGGAACCGGGGCATCGGCGAAGAAACGGAGCTGTTCCCTGCCCAGTATGCAGAGGTGTTGTCGGTTGGCGCGATTGACCGGGAAAACCAGCGCGCCGATTTTTCCAGCGTCGGAAAAGGACTCGACCTGATGGCGCCTGGCGTCGACATCATGAGCACGTCGCTTGGCGGGGAATATCAGACGCGCTCGGGCACTTCTTTGGCTGCGCCACACGTGGCCGGGGCAGCGGCTGTGATCTGGTCTGAGAAGGGAAAGACTACGAATCGCGAAGTGCGCGAGCTATTGACAGAGAGCGCTACCCCGCTCGGCGAGTCCCGTTTTTACGGAAAAGGGCTGCTCAACCTGGAGGCGGCTTTGGGACAAGAGGAAGAAGCGGATTCCGAGATCGAAGCGCTGCAATCTTCTGTCAGCGAGCTTCCGTTGACACAAGGAGAAAGCCGCCAGTTGAAAGTGACGGCGAAGCGAACAGACGGCACGGTTCAGGACGTGACCGAGCAAGCCAGCTATACGAGCGAGGATGAACAGATCGCCAAGGTCAACCGCTCTGGTCTGGTCAGCGGGATCGGAACAGGCGAAACAAAAGTGATCGCACAATTTGCAGGCAAGACGCTCGAGATTTCCGTCACGGTGCGCGAGGCTGTTCCATTAACGCCACTTGGCGGGCTGGATCGTCCGGAAAACGGCGAACTGGTCAGCTGGCTGTACGAGGGCAAAGGCTGGTATCTTGACCCGGCAGGCGTTGCGCAAATCCGCATTTTGGTGGATGGAGTCCCGGTCGGCGAAGCGCAGTACGGCGATCCGCGACCAGATTTGGAGGCAAAATATCCGGCTTACCAAAATGCGCATGCCGGCTTTCATTTTTCATTGGATACCCGTGAAATGACGCCCGGGGCGCATACGCTTGCGGTCGCCATCGACAATACGCTGGGAGAGCAAACGCTGCTCGAAGGCACGACGTTCTACATTGGCGACAGTCCCGCGGCCGAAGGCTTGCAGGCAGATGTCAAGCGGCTGGAGCTTGCTCCCCGGAAAACGCATCAGTTGCTGATTTCCACCGTTTTGCAAGATCAGACGGTAAAAGATGTAACGGCACTCGCGACATACGCCTCTTCGGATGAAGGGGTTGCCGCGGTCAGCGATACGGGCCTGGTGCAAGCGATCGGGGCGGGAACCGCGACTGTGACCGTTTCCTACGAGGACAAGACGCTGTCCATCCCCGTCCACGTCAAAACAGAAGCAGCGCTGATAGCGCGCTGGGAAGTGGAGAAGCCGGCAGACCAGGCGACAGTAGCAGGCATGACGCTTGTGGAAGGCTGGTACCTCGATCCGGCAGGGGTGCCCAAAATCGCGATAGAGCTGGACGGCGAGCGGTTGGGGGACGCCCGAACCGGACTGGCTCGGCCTGACATTGAAGCTGCGTATCCCGAGTATGAAAATCCGCAAAAATTCAGGAAGGACCACACGTGCTGAAAGTAATAGCAGTCAGCAACGACGGAACCGAGCGCGTACTGGCTGAGCGAACTGTGCTGGTCGAGCGGGAAGAAGCGGCGGCAAGCATTGTGGCGAGCACGAGCAAAATCGAGGTCACCCAAGGCAAGACGCAGCAGTTGGGCATTTCCGCGATGCTTCAAGACCAGCGGGTGAAGGACGTCACGAAAGAAGCGAGCTATACCGTCGAAAATCCCGCCTTGGCGAGCGTATCGCCTACCGGGCTTGTGACGGGGCTGGAACCAGGGCAAACAACGATTACCGTTCACTATCAAACGCATACGCTGGCGATCCCCGTCCAGGTAAAAGCCGCAGCACAATTGGCGCAAGGCGGGATAGACAACCCACAAGACAACGCCACGATCAGCGGCGTCTACCCGGTGACCGGCTGGTTTTTTGCCTCTGGCGGAGTGGCGAACGTCGAGGTGCTGGTGGATGGAGTAGTGGCAGGGGAAGCCACGTACGGCATCGCTCGTCCAGAGGTCGAGATTTCGGATGTCTCCGTCTCCGATCGAGACATCGGCTTCCAATACAGCCTCGATACCGGACGATTGCTGGAAGGAACACATACGATTGCAGTCAGAGGAACAGGCAAGGACGGCAAGCAGACGATGATTGGCACGAGAAGTGTTCAAGTCGTCCAGTTGCTGCCTGCGACAGCGCTCAGTGTGAACGATACGGAACTGCGGCTTCCGCAGGGAAAAACCCGTCAGCTTGCGGTCATGGCCGTCCTAGCCGATCAGAGCAAGCACGATGTCACGAAGCTGGCTTTGTACACGGTGGACAATGCATCAGTGGCGAAGGTCAGCCCAGAGGGCCTGGTAACGGCTGTCGCCCAGGGAACGACGAGCGTGACGATCCGCTACGGAGAGCTGAGCGTCCAGATTCCCGTTACGGTCACGGAATCAGAGCCGTTGCAAGCTACAGGGGAGCTCGAGACGCCCGTAAACGGCGCAATCGTTCAAGGCTCCACTACGGTAGCCGGCTGGTTTTTAACGTCTGCGCCCGTCACCCGCTACGATGTTTTGCTCGATGGGACCGTCATCGGAATAGCAACGCCCGGGATCGCTCGACCAGACATCGCCTTGCTGCACCCGGATTATGAAAACAGCCATGCGGGGTTCAGCTATGCGCTTGACCTGTCCGGGCTGCAAGCGGGCGAGCATACGGTTGCGGTGATCGCCGTCGATCAGGAAGGAAAGCAGCATCCTTTGCCGGAGAAACGCTTCGTGATCGGGCAGACAGCGCCAGCGCTGCGTTTGCAGTACGGGGAGCAGCCTGTCGCCTTGCCGAAAGCTGCGAGCAAAAGCTTAACGATCACGGCCATTCTGGAGGATCAAAGCGCCAGGGAGGTCACAGGTGAAGCGGTGTATGCGCACGAGCATACCGACGTCATTCACGTCAGTCCGCTGGGTGTCGTGACAGGACTCAAAGTCGGCATGGCCAAAGTCGTCGCCAGCTACGGCGGGCAAACGGTCACGATTCCTGTCGTGGTAACCGAGACGGAAGCGGAGTCTCAGCAGGCAAAAGGCCAGTTGGAGCTTCCGTTCGAGCGCGCTGTCATTGGTGGCACGACCACGCTGCAAGGCTGGATACTGGACCCGGCGGGAATCGCCAAAGTGGACGTCCTCGTAGACGGGCAATTCCAGGGCACGGCCGAATACGGAGAGCCGCGTCCCGACATTGCCGCGCTGTATCCGCACTACCGTCAGGCTAACGCAGGATTCCGCTATTTGCTGGACACGCTCAAATTTTCCGAAGGGGCGCACAAAGTAACCGTGCGTGCGACCAATAAAGAGGGCGTGGAGAGCGTTGTTTTGGACAGGGAAGTGACGATTGGCCCCGTTGCCGCGCTGACCGCCAACCTGACCAGCATCGAGCTGGAAAAGGACAAGACGGTCGCCCTGCAACTGACGGAAACGCACCGCGACGGCAGCACGAAGGACGTAACTGCCGAAGCCGTGTATGCGATCCAGGATGCGCTGATCGCCAAAGTCGATTCGTCGGGCCTCGTTACCGCTCTTGCTTCAGGCAACACGACGATGACTGTTTCTTTTGCAGGCATCGTGCTGACGATTCCCGTCCAGGTGAAGGGCGAGGGCGCAAGCACGGGCGGAGCTATCGACACCCCGGCGGACCAGGAAGTGGTGAGCGGGCAGTATAACGTCACCGGCTGGTTCGTGCCAGCGGGCGAACTGGAAAAAGTGGAAGTGTTGCTGGATGGGCAGCTCCTTGGCGAAGCCACCTACGGGCTGGACAGACCAGACGTGCTGCGCACGCATCCGGAGAGCAAGGAACAGAAGCCAGGCTTTGCTTATTTGCTGCAAGCCGATCAGCAGCCAACAGGCGAGCACAAGCTGACCGTGCAGGTCACGGAAAAAGACGGCAAGCAAACGAGCATGGAGAAGGCGATTACCATTGTCGAATCCATTCCCGATGCGTACACGTATTGGCTGCAATTTTCCAATCAGCAAGGGAAAAACAACTGGTCGTACCTGGAGGCAAACGGAGAGCGCTACACCGAGCTAGTCTGGAATGCCGAGACGGAGGAATGGAAAAGCGAACAAGGCGATACAGCAATCGGAAATACATGGCTGAAAGTAGGCGGTTCGGAGCCGGTCATTCGCTGGGAGGCGCCGCGTTCCGGGAAAATTCTCGTCAGCGGCTGGGCTTCGATGATCGACCTGAACGAAGGAGACGGCGTCAACGTCCGCATCCTGAAAAACGACGGGCAAATCTGGCCAGCTTCTGGCTGGCAGTCCATTGAGCACAACGATGAGATCGGCGTGGAGTTTGCGGAGGAACTGGAAGTTGAGGCAGGAGACAAGCTTTCTTTTCAAGTGAACGCCAAAGAAACCGAAGCGGGCGACCTGCTCAAGTGGACGCCGGAAATTCGCTACCTGTCCACCGAGATTCAGGATAACGCGGCTCCCCAGGTGTATTTGACCACCCCGGTAGCCGGAAAAGTTATCAGTGAGGTAAGCGGGGAGGATGTCATTATTTTGTCCGGCCAGGTGCTGGACCCGAATATAAGGGACCAGGTCAGCGTCTGGTACCAAATTGACGACCAGGAAGCGCGCCAGATCGCGTTGTTCACGGCTTCCGAGCAGGCGCACTCGTTTTTGTATCACGTGCCCGTGCAACATTTGAACCCGGACGATTTGTACGCCCTAAAGGTTTGGGCCGTCGACCAGAAAGTGCAAAAATCGCAGGTGGAGAAGCTCGACTTCCGCCTGGACATGCGAGCGCAAGCGAAGGAAAAGGACCCGATCTATATTGATGCCACCTGGAAAACTCCGCGAAATAACGCGGAATTCAGCAAGGGACAAAAAGTGATGTTTACCTGGGAGTATATAAATGCGACTCCCTATAATCGGTACTACGACAAGATTACCGGACAGGAGCTGACCATTTACATCCGGCAATCCGGCATGGTTACGCGCTCGATCAAGGAAAAATTGTCTGCGCAAGCGCGGTCGTATGAATTTGACACTTCTTCGATTGTGAAAAATGCCACGGTGGAAGCGCAACTGCGCACGATCATGGGCGACGTGCCATCGTTCGTGGAAGGTTCCACGACGAAAGTGAATTTCAGCGTGATGACCACAAATCAGCCGCCGATGCTGGAGGAGACGAATCTGGTCACGATTGATGGCGGGCTGACGGGACACATCAACTACACCATCAAGGAAAACGATGTGACCGACGTGATTGTCGCGAAAAAAATTCGCGTCGGATTTACGCCGGGCGGGAATGAGCTGGGCGAAAAAATGGAAGTCGTTCCGGAGAAGGACCAAGTCCGCCGCATCGTGGAGCGCTATCGTTTTCCGATCACCCAGGACATGCTGTTTAAAACGGTTTATTGGACAGCACAGGCACAGGATAACCGCGGGGCGTGGACGGAGTCGGAGGTCAAATCTGCCCGCATGGTAGATGTCCTCCCGAACCTGGTCGTTTTTACGCCTGCCGTCAAGCAAACGATCGACGTGAGCGAGACGTTTACGCTGGAAGGGACCTATACGCGGATGCAGCCAGGAGAGGTTCTCTCTGGAAAAGTCAATCCGATGAACGCCGCTAAAAAAATGACGACGACGAGCACATCCGGACATTGGCTGTTCAGATGGACAGGAGCGGAACTGGGGCAAGACACGTATAAAAACATCGAAGTGAAAAGCAGCAGCGGAAGTGTAGCTTTATATTACGGTGTGCTTACGGTAGAAAAGAAACCGGGCGCTCCGACCATTGTGAACGTAGAAGCTGACGCGACCTCCATCAAAGTTTATTGGAATCCGGTCGCAGGGGCACAAAACTATGGGATCAGACTGGATAACAATTTGAGCAGAACGGTGGAGAGCGGCACCAGCTACACGTTTACCGGGCTTCAACCAAGCAGAGTGTACACGATTACGCTTTGGGCCATTAGCCCGTCCGGCGTCAGCAGCTACAGCAGCTCGATCACGGTGGAGACGAAGCCGGCGGAAGGAAATTTCACGCTGGTGCAGGAGAACAGCCCGATTCGCATGCACTTCCCTGCCAATCAGGCGAAGTATTTCAAGATCGTGGCGAAGACGAGCGGGACTTACCAGTTCACGCTCAATAACGACTCCGGCTCTTTAGCCAATGCCAAAATCTCCGTCTTCCGCAGCGCAACCTTGCAGCCGCAAGACCAAATCGCTGCAGGAGAGAACGGAAGTGTCAGTGCGGCTTTTGTCGCGGGGAAAACGTATTATCTGCAAATCGTTTCCAACAGTTCCCTGTACGCCACGCTTCTGGCCAAAGCAAGCGGTGAAACCATCGCGCTCAACCAGGCCAAGGAGATCACGATTCCGGCGGGGCAATCTGTCGAGTTTTCCATGAATGCAGTCGTTCCCGGAAAGTATCGCATGGTGACCGAGTTGAAAAATCCGACGGGCAAGTACCCGATAGTGACCTTGCTCGCCAACGGAAACGTCGTGACTCCCAAGGAAAAGCCAAGCGCGGCTGAAGTGATCTACGAGCTGGCGACGGGCACCTACACGATCAGGCTGACGAATACAGACAGTGCGCCCGCCAACATCTGGTTTACCGTCTTTGCCCCGTTGGCCGGGGGGACGTTGTACGAATACGTCTACGATCAAAACAACCGCATCACCGCGATCAAGGAAAACGGCGCGGTCAGCGTCAGCTTTACCCACGACGACAATGGAAACATATTGAAAAGCGTGAAGCAAACCGTTGCGCCGCCACCTCGGGCGACCGCCTTGAAGCTTGATCTGGACAAAGTGGACTTGTCATCCGGCGGCTCCAAGTCGATCAAGGTGATGGCGACGTTGGAAAACGGCAGCCAGGTGGATGTAACGGCCCAAGTCGTGTACGTCGTGGAGAATCCTTCTGTGGCCTACATCAGCAATGGCCTTGTTTACGCGGTCAATGGCGGCACGACAAAGGCACAGTTGTACTACGGCGGCCAAACGAAAACACTCACGATCACCGTGCAAGCGCCTGCTGTCCGCTTGTCGTCCATAAGCCTCAGCCCGCAGCAAACCACGCTGACGGCAGGACAAATCCAGCGCGTCTACGCGACCGCTTTTTTCACGGACGGAAGCAGCAAAGACGTAAACAGCGTAGCCAGCTTCCAGACGTCGAACCCGTCTGTGGCACAAGTGAGCAGTCAAGGTGTCATCACGGGAATCGCGCCCGGCACGGCAACCATCACCGCTTCCTACGACGGGAAAAGCGCCTCGGCTCAAGTCGTTGTACAAGGCGCGTATCTTCAGGAGCTGAAAGCAACCCCTGCGCAACTGTCGCTTACGGCAGGAAACAAGGGGCAACTGAACATCGCCGCCACCTATTCCAATGGCGTCGCGGAGAACGTGACGCAGCAAGCAGAGTACACGAGCAATAGCCCTGCGGTTGCCTCCGTCGAGAGCGGCGGAATCGTGACAGCGCGGGCGGAAGGCACGACGCAAATAACGGTCAGGTACGGCGGAAAGAGCACTACGGTTTCGGTCACGGTCTCGGGCAGTTTGGTCACCCTCGTGTCTGTGGGAGTCCACCCGCAAGCGGTCAGCATCAAAAAAGGGGCCACCCAGCAACTGGATGTAAAAGCGACCTACAGCGACAGCAGCGTGACGAATATTACCAATAAAGCCGTGTATCAAAGCGCCCAGCCTGCGATTGCAACAGTTGCGGCCAGCGGGGTAATTACGGGCGTAGCAGTCGGGTCAACAACGGTCACGATCACGTTTGAAGGCAAGACAGTCGCGGTGCCTGTGCAAATCACCGAGGCCCAGGAACCGGTGCAGAGCCTGACCGCAACCCCTGCCAGCCTGAATCTTTTGGCAGGAAAAACGGAAAGCTTGCAAGTGACAGCCACTTACAAAGACGGCAAAACCGCCGATGTAAGCAAACAAGCGGCGTACGTCTCCCAAGATCCGACCGTCGCAACCGTCCAGGCAGACGGACTCGTCACAGCCGTCAAGCCAGGTAACACAAGCATCCAGATTTCGCACGGGGGAGTGAGCACCAGCGTTCCGGTTACAGTCGCAGTCGAAAACGCTCTGGTGGATATCAAGCTCGTACCAGAAGACATTGCGCTGCTGGAAAAAGAGTCAAAACAGCTCGTCGTCAAGGCCGTGTACGCAGACGGAACCGAGACGGACATCACCGACAAAGCGCAGTATGCCGTAGACGACCCGGCGATTGCCACCGTTAGCGCGAGCGGACTGATCTCAGCAGGTAAAGCGGGTAGCGCTACGGTTGTGGTGGAGTTTTCTGGGAAGCAGCGAAGCGTGGTGGTGAAAGTAAGGAAGGAAATAGAAGCGGGCAGCAAGTTGCGTACCCTATCAGCGGGTGGGGGTCACACGCTCATGGTCAAAGAAGACGGAACGGTGTGGGCATGGGGCCAAAATGAGAAGGGCCAACTGGGAGACGGGACAACGCAAAACCGGAGTACGCCAGTGGAAAGCATGTTGGTGATCTCGGCCAAGCAGCTAGCAGCAGCACCAAGCACTGTCCTGTTGCCTCCGTCGCAGAGCAAGCCCTTGAAAGTGACCGCAACCTACGCAAACGGCAGCACCCAGGATGTGACTACGCAGGCCACATATGAAAGCAGTCATCCCGAGATTGCCGCTGTAGATGCTACAGGAGTAGTGACATCGGGAACAAAGGCCGGGACTGCTACGATCACGATTCGCTATTACGATCAGACGATAACCGTTCCGATTCAGGTTGAGGAAGTCTCAACCCGAGCTAAACGCCTGTCAGCAGGTGGAAGCCACACATTGCTGGTCAAAGAAGACGGAACGATGTGGGCATGGGGCCAAAACGAGAAAGGGCAACTGGGAGACGGGACAATGCAGAACCGGAGTACACCAGTGAAAAGCATGCTGGTGATCTCCGCCAAGCAGCTAGCAGCAGCACCAAGCACTGTTCTGTTGCCTCCGTCGCAGAGCAAGCCGTTGAAAGTGACGGCAACCTACGCAAATGGCAGCACCCAGGATGTCACCACACAGGCCACATATGAAAGCAGTCATCCCGAGGTTGCCGCAGTCAATGCCACCGGGGTGATTACCGCAGGAGGAACGCCAGGGACCGCCACGATCACGGTTCGTTATTACGATCAGACGATCACCGTTCCTGTGCAAGTCAAGGAAGTAGCTACTCAAGCTAAACGCCTGTCAGCAGGTGGAGCTCACACATTGCTGGTCAAACAAGACGGAACAGTGTGGGCATGGGGGCAAAACGAGAGAGGCCAACTGGGGGACGGAACGACGCAGAACCGGAGTACACCAGTGAAAAGCATGCTGGTGATCTCGGCCAAGCAGTTGACCGCAGCACCAAGCACTGTCCTGTTGCCTCCGTCGCAAAGCAAGCCGTTGAAAGTGACCGCAACCTACGCAAACGGCAGCACTCAGGATGTGACTACGCAGGCGACATATGAAAGCAGTCATCCCGAGATAGCCGCAGTCAATGCCACCGGGGTGATTACCGCAGGAGGAACGCCAGGGACCGCTACGATCACGGTTCGTTATTACGATCAGACGATCACCGTTCCTGTGCAAGTCAAGGAAGTAGCTACTCAAGCTAAACGCCTGTCAGCAGGTGGAGCTCACACATTGCTGGTCAAACAAGACGGAACAGTGTGGGCATGGGGCCAAAACGAGAAAGGCCAATTAGGCGATGGCACAACGATAAATAGGCCAATTCCTGTTAAAACGAATGGACAATAACATGGAGGGAAACAAAATGAAAAAAAGAAGCACGATTGTAAAAACAGTAACGAATACTTTCCTGACACTGGTGACAATTCTTACCCTGTCACACCCCCCTGCATCTGCAGCAGAAAACGCTGTGAGTAGCGCAGCAGGGTATAGACACTCTCTTGTTTTGAAAGGAGATGGAACGGTCTGGTCTTTTAAGCCCCGAAATTGGATTTGAGTCATACCCCCTTATCTTGTTAAGCTGATATCAGAAGAACAGAGGGGGATA
>NZ_JBYTBG010000069.1:0-13106 GCF_058788915.1 Brevibacillus sp. FW301-21C12A | reverse complement strand
TCCAGGTCGGGGTGAAGTCCTTTTTTTATGCTCAGAAAACCTTGTTGCTCAAGGGTTTAGATTTATGCAAAAGGCTCGCTAGTGTAAGTCTAGCATTTCTTTTTTTGTCCCACCACCATCAGCTATCGTGGAAGTGGAAAGGGGGACATTCCGACAGCACGGTGAGCTTCCTGTCAGGGCCCAAAGTTGCCACAAGGAGACAATTGTATTCTTAAATCCAAATCTATATACTTAAAAGGATGTTAGGACGATGACAAGGGAGTGTATATAGATGGGTGCATCTTGCGGTATTGTTGGGCTTCCCAACGTGGGGAAATCAACACTGTTCAATGCCATTACACAAGCGGGTGCGGAGTCGGCGAACTACCCGTTCTGTACGATTGACCCGAACGTGGGGATCGTAGAAGTTCCGGATCCGCGTCTCACAAAGCTGACAGAGATCGTAGTGCCGAACAAAGTCGTTCCGACGGCATTTGAGTTCGTGGACATTGCCGGCCTGGTAAAAGGCGCGAGCAAAGGCGAGGGGCTTGGCAACCAGTTCCTCGGACATATCCGGGAAGTAGACGCGATCGCGCATGTCGTTCGCTGCTTCGAGGATGAAAACATCACGCACGTGGCAGGCCGTGTCGATCCACTGAGCGATATCGAAACGATCAATCTGGAGCTGATTTTTGCCGATCTGGATTCAGTCGAGCGCCGTATCGACCGTATCGCGCGCAAGGTGAAATCCGGCGACAAGGAGTCCAAGCAGGAGTTGGACGTGCTGGAAAAACTGAAGGCTGCATTCGAAGAAGGCCAGTCCGCGCGCAGCGTGGAGTTGGACGACGAAGAGCGCAAATGGATTCGCGACCTGCACCTTTTGACGATCAAGCCGATGCTGTACGTGTGCAACGTGGCAGAGGACGGAATCAATGACGCAGACAACAATCCTCACGTGCAGGCTGTTCGCGAGCATGCGGCGAAGGAAGGAGCAGAGGTCGTTGTCATCAGCGCCAAGGTCGAGGCAGAAATTGCTGAACTGGAAGGCGAAGACAAAGAAATGTTCCTGCAAGAGCTCGGTTTGGCCGAGTCCGGTCTGGACCGCCTGATTCGCGCTGCTTACAAGCTGCTCGGTCTGGTTACCTACTTTACGGCAGGGGTACAGGAAGTGCGCGCGTGGACCATTCGCAAGGGCACAAAAGCTCCAGGTGCGGCAGGCGTGATTCATACCGATTTCGAGCGCGGCTTTATTCGCGCAGAGGTTATTGCTTACGACGACCTGGTAGATGCTGGATCGGTTGCGGCAGCCAGAGAGCGCGGGAAGTACCGTCTTGAAGGGAAAGAGTACGTTGTGGCTGACGGAGATGTCATGCATTTCCGCTTCAATGTTTAGTACGAAATAGTTGCTTCACTATAGGCGTTTTGCTATAATACGATAATGCGAGTATTTATGGAGTGCATGTTTTGTGCGTTTCGTTTTAGCACTCGCTCCTTGCCCGTACAGGGCCGCAAAGTCCATAAGGAGGTGAAAAGGTATGCGTCAATACGAAGTTATGTATGTATTGCGTCCAGACCTTGAAGAAGAGAAAGTAAAATCCAATGTAGCTCGTTACAGTGAAATTGTGACCAACTACGGTGGCGAAATCTCTAAGCTTCAAGAAATGGGTAAACGTCGTCTTGCGTACGAGATCAATAAGTTCCGTGAAGGTTACTACGTTCTGATGAACTTCAAAGCGAACGCTGATGCTGTTGCGGAAGCTGAGCGTCTGATGAAAATCAACGACGACGTAATCCGCTTCATGTTCGTTCGTGATGAGAAGTAATCATTGTCGCGGTCAGAGGGGGAACCAAGATGAATAAAGTTATTCTCATCGGCAACCTGACGAAAGATCCTGAACTTCGCTACACGCCGAATGGCGTTGCCGTTGCTACTTTTACCGTGGCTGTCAATCGTCCTCGCACCAATCAGGCAGGCGAGAGAGAAGCCGATTTCATTAATATTGTCGCTTGGCAAAAACTTGCCGATCTTTGTGCAAGCTACTTGCGCAAAGGAAGACAAGCTGCCATCGAAGGACGCATTCAAACGCGCTCCTACGATAATAAAGAAGGAAAACGCGTATATGTAACAGAGGTCGTTGCGGAGAACGTTCAATTTTTGGGCGGTCGAGGCAATGAAGGCGGCGGAGACAACGCAGGATACGATCCAGGACCAGGATTTGGTGGCGGAAACAAGCCATCCGGTCAGAGAAACAATGACTTTGATCCGTTTGGTGATCCCTTCGCGAGTGCAGGCAAGCCGATCAACATTTCTGATGACGACTTGCCGTTTTAGAGAGCGTAACATCTGAGAGCAAGAAAATGCTTTAAGACCTCAGTAAAACAAGGGGTTTTAAAGCATTTTAACTGTGTAATGGTAATCTTCATTTACGACCAGCATCCACGGTTTATTAAGATCGCACGATGTTGAGTAAAATGTGTAATATGTTATGACAGTCAATGTAGTCTAGTGATGATGACCATCCTTATTTCAAGATGTGGGTACAGCCCCGTAGTGAGAAGTTGGGGATAGCCAGAGAAAGCTTATTACGTTTGACCAATATGCATAATGAAAGGAACGAGAGTATAACAATGGCATTTGCACAAAGAAATGACGAAGAACGTGGCGAAAGAAAGTTTGCTCCACGTAGAGGTGGCAAAGGTAAACGTAGAAAAGTTTGCTACTTTACAGTCAATAAAATTACTCATATTGATTACAAAAATACGGAAGTTCTTAAAAAGTTCATTAGTGAACGGGGGAAGATTCTTCCTCGCCGTGTGACTGGAACAAGCGCAAAATATCAACGTGCTTTAACAGTTGCAATTAAACGTGCTAGGGCGGTAGCGTTGCTTCCGTACACAACGGATAATATCTAGGAAAAAGGTGTGTTGGCCTTATGGCAACACACCTTTTTCTATGGCAGCACAAAAGAGTTCATTGTACCCGCGGCGGAAGAGCATTGCATATGCGAATCGTTCCTTTTGTTTCTTGAGTTTAGTCCGGAACTCAACAGAACTCAACTATGATAATTGACAATTAGCTCCATAATAATAGATGATGGATGATATATACACTCAAGTTCGGTTAAAGTGGGAAAACATTGGCTGAACATCATATAGTATTGATCTTGGTGGTGATGAATATGGGTAATCTGAAAATTGAAAAAACTCTCAATGAGGCCGGAAAACGAAATGTAGTAGTTGTGGATGAGGACTACAACATTGTCGAGGAAATAACATTGTTTCTTCACTATTTAGAAGAGAAGGGGCACTCTGAGAACACAATCGAAGGTTATAGTAGAGACTTAAAGGAATATTTCACTTGGTTAAACGAAGTGGGGCTTAAATTTTACGAGGTTAGGAAAGCGGATATGTTTTCTTGGCTTGAGTATTTGAAAACGAAAGTCGGAAAGACGGACAAAGAGAAATCTGCAAAGACAAAGAATAAGTATATGGCAACAATAGCCTCATTTTATCGATTTTATGAAGTGATTGGGGGCTTTGTGACGGAGAACCCATTAACTTATAAAGATGATTCAAAAAACAGACATTTCCTAGTTCAGAAAGTTAGTCGTAAAGATATGGGTTTTAATTTCTTCCGAGTTAAAGAGAAAAAATCAGTTAAGGGTAAGCGTTTGACTCGGGAACAGGTTGAAAAGCTCTATCAAGGACTTGAGATGTTACAGTCAGATGAGAGCTTAAATGCCCGAAATCAGTTATTGTTCAGATTTCTTTATGAAACGGGTTGCCGGATTAGTGAGGCATTAGGTCTTCGTATAGGTGATTATGAGATTCAAACAAAAGTTGGGGTTATAAAGGTAAAAGAGCATGATCCACTATACCATAAAGACCACAACATCAAATCACTAGAAAGGGAAATACCCGTCAGCAGAGATATTGTCTTTGCCATAGAGGATTATATCTTGTATCATCGCCCTGATGATGGAAAACATCTTACGATATTTGTGAATCATGAAACCAGCCCTGGCCAATATATGATCCGCGATACGATAACAAAGCTCTTCAATAAGCTATCTGAACAAGTGGGTATAAAATGCACTCCTCACATGCTTAGGCACACCCATGGAACCGAACTCACCGAATCGGGATTTGATATGCGTTATGTCCAAGATAGGTTAGGTCATAATGATGTTAAGTCTACGAGTAAGTATCAACATTTGTCGCTTGAAGCGAAAACAACGGCATATGAAAGCTTCATGCGTCAGAGAAGGAGCGCGGAGTTGAATTGAGTAGAGCGTATATTTCAACAGTTGATACAAAAACTGATAGATGGGAGGTTCCGTATCAATCGAGTTATGGTGATAAATTATCTTTTGAATTTTCATATTTGCCAAATAAATGGTTCAAGAAAATACATAAGCAAATAACAATTGAATGCATGAGTCTAGGGAAGCCGAGCGTCGAAACACTGTATCGATATAATTATTCATTGAAACGGTTCTTTGAATTCCTGAAAGAATACAACTTGAAAATTATGGATTATGCCGATTTATCGCACCATATTACTCAAATGTATATTTATTATTTACAACAGATTCATTTAGCAAACTCTACAAGATCGGTTGCTATGTCTGCACTAAAATGGGTAGTAGAACATGGGCAGTTTTTTGAGTATGATGGTTTTCCGGAGGGACAGGTTTTTGATGGAGATGAGTACCAAGCACTGAAGCAAGATGATGTTTTAAGGACAAGGTATATACCCGATAATGTAATGGAACAGATTGAAATAGCTTTAAAAAAGGAGAATAACATCCTCTTGAAGTCTATTGTGGAGATCGGCATCGATTCGGGAATAAGGCTTTCAGAGGTTTTGGACCTAACCGAGGGTTGTATAACTGAAGATTTTACAGGAAAACCCGTATTGTATGTTTTCTCTCCGAAAAATAAGGCTGACAGATATATCCCCGTATCAAATCGAGTCAAACGGGCAGTTCAACTACTTGAACAATACTCAGAAGTGGCCAGGAAAGAACTTGCAACAAACTACATTTGTCTTTACTGGCAAAAACGGAATATACGGTACGCCAGACTGCTCCAAAAAATATTTCGAGATAAACTTTATCGGTTTGTCAAAAAGCATGATATCAGAGATAACAATGGCGAATTATACCCATTAACCTTTCACGCATTTAGGCATACGCTTGGAACGGACATGCTAAATAAGGGCATGAGCATGTTTGAAATTCAAGAATATCTAGGTCACGAATCATTGCACTCCACAAGCTTATATGCAAAAGTCCAAAATCCAAAAGTTGAAAGCGAATATAAAAAGCTTGGATTTATTGGCATGATAGTCAAGGAAATCAATGAGAAGGAACTTGGTCAAGGAAAGAATCTCGACACGGAAACGCTATTGTCTGCTTCATTGCCTGATGGGGCTTGTCAGAAGCCGATAAATAATGAGGGCAAGATATGCTCTAAATTTAATATGTGCGTGATCTGTCCTAAGTTTATCACGACTCCCGAACACTTACCAATTCATAAAGACCATTTGGATCGTCTCAGAGCCAACAGAGAGGCATATATGGCTCAGGAGTATATCGGGACGACACATCATCTTGAGACTGTTGAATACGCCTTAGAAACGATTATAGGGCGTTTGGAGGCGATGCAGAGTGGTTGAAAGTATAAAGCTTCAATTGTTTGATTACAACCCCCTAATACCCCAATCAGATTTCCGTTGCGGTAATAGTAAATTCTCAGACAATGTATGGGATTTTAACGGATTTATTAATGTAGAGCATTTGTCTGGCAAGAGGCTTATGATTGATTTTGAATTTGTTGTTGATAAGCCCAAAATGCTAGAAGTAATAAAATGGTTTATGCATCATGAGTTAACCACGGGCAAGTTTTCAACTGCCAAACGAAATTTAGACGGTGTTGTTCGATTTTCTAAATTTATAAAAGAATATGCGCCGGAAGTGGAGTCGTTTTCAGAAATTGATCAGATTTTATTGGAGATGTATTTTACGTATTTGCCTGAAGCGAAAAGCGAGACAAGCGGTCAGTTAATAAGTTCTGTTTCAATCAAGAAAAGTGCATTGGCGTTAAAAGAAATCTTATTAAAGGGAAATATTAAAGGCTGGGATGTTCCAAAAGATGTTCGATTTGTTCAGGGTATGTACAATGAGCTCATTATTAATAACAAAGCGTTAAAGAAGGATGCCAAGCAAGCAGAGCAAGTAAACATTGATAAAATTTCGGACGAACAGTTGATCGATCAGATATTGCGTAAAGCAGTAAGTGATTTAGATATGGACGAAAATATACTTGTTGCAGCTAGCGTAGTAGTTGGATTGCAGCTTGGACTTCGCATTAGCGAAATCATTACGATGTATAATGCCTCCATTGAGCCAATTGGCGGAGAAACTAAATTAGTATACAACACCGGTAAACTGCAAGCCGAACCTACGAGGGTGTATAAACCAGCGAATGCCCTTGTCGTACAAGCCATTACGAAAGTTGAAAAATACACGGATCCGTTAAGAAAAGAATCGGGCTTACCGTATTTATTTCTTAATCGAATACGTAATGTCAAAGGATATCCCGTGGGTATAGTTTCCCATGCAAATTGGTCAAAGAATTTTCTAAGACCCTGGCTTCAAAAACACAATCTCCGATATAAAAATGGAGATATTGCTGATTTTTCATCTCATACATTCCGCCACGCTTGCGCTACGTATGCTTTAAAAGGCGGGGCCTCTCTGGAAACCATACGGGAATTGTTAAATCACAAGTCCATTAGAGGTACACAGCACTATACACACCTGCTTCAAGAGGATGTAAGGAACAAGTTCGCGAAAGTATTCAATGAAGGCGCAGTTCTTGTTGGTAAGCAGGCTCTTCAAATAAAAGAAAAACTTAAAGTAATTAACCCATTCAAAGGAAAGACCATCGAACAAGTTGATAAATTGCGTAAAGCGCATAAGATTCAAATTTTGTCACATGGACTTTGTCTTCACCATCCAATGCGAAATGAACCTTGTGAAGGCGACGGGATATGTTTAGGATGCCGCAATTTTTTGACTACTCCGGACTTTCTTGAAGTTCATAAAGGCCGGTTGAAAAAAATTCGTGGCGAATTGGCATCTGCACCTGCTGGAGGTCCTTATGAGAACAAGTTAAAGACAATTGAAAAATACCTCGTAGGAATTATTGATGAGTTGGAAACCCAGGTGAATTATTCCGGAATTGATAATCATTCAGATTACAATATCACACCAAGCGAATGGGAGGGAATGGCATGAGTGACCCTTCTAAAGAAAATAAACTCGTTACACTGGAGCGTATCGAACAAGCAATAACAAACCTCCGAAAAGGAAAGAAAAAACTGTCCATATCAGCGATTGCTAAAAAAGCTGGCATTGAGCGAAAGACGATCTATAATCGTCCTGATCTTAAGGAACGCTGTGATCAAGCCATTTTGCTGCAGATGGAAATTGAAAAAGGGGCAGAAGAAATTGCAGCTACTGCAATCGAAACGTCAACCAGACCAAGCGGCAAAAGATTGCTTGAGAATCGGTATGAAAAAGTTAAGCAGGCGCTTCAGAATGAGAAGGAAAAGAACGAGAAACTTCTGGAAATATGCAGAAAACATGTCATAGAGAAAGCACAACTAAAATCTCGCATCGAATATTTAGAAAATAAAATTCAAGAACTAAGGGATAGGCAATTGAAACCATTCAAATAAAGGCTTGTGCTTGACCACCACCATGTGACGAGCCGCACGCTGGGAGTCGCGCACGGCTAATAGAAATAAACATAAATAAAGGTTTCGTATACATGCCATATAAGCAGCAACCCTTACCCGTATAGGAACGCAACACCTTACAATCCGGCGAGCTTTTGCAGCCGTTGGGCAATCTGCATAAAATCCTCATTCGAGATGCCAGGGGCAAATTCTTCCGGCACTTCTTCAAGATCGGGCACTTCCCCTCCTTGGGGAACTCCTCTGACGACTTCCAATCGCTCTCCGTCGGAAGGGTGGGATCCTTTCCAGATTTGAGCGATATCTTCATAGTCTGAATCGCTAAACGTATATAACTTTCGATGAATTCCCTGTTCTTCGTATTTGCGGGTCGCATCAAATGCCCGATTCTCAAGATTGGGAATAGGGAGCATTTTTTTTAAGTCGACTCCGGTCATGATTTCGAGCGCCTTCGCGTAAGCAAGCACATGAACTCCCCCGCGGACCAGCAAGTAACCCGTCATTTCGCGGGCGACAGGATGATCTGTCATCTCGTACACGCGCATCTTATGGGTGCGGGCGCCGCATTCGAGAAAAAAGTTATGCAGCAGATCAAGTACCAGATTGCCACTGTTAAAGACATAATCGCCGTTCCATGCTTTGCCCATCGAATCGCCGGGCAACGAGGTTTGAGCTGATGCAATAAAATGGTAGGTATTGCGTTTGTCAACCCCGTTGCGCAGAGGGGACTCATCCGGATCTGCCGGAAATGTGGAACCGGACAGGCATAAATTAATGGAGTTCATCACCAATTCCACATGGCCAACCTCCTCCGCCGTAATGCTGGCCACAAGTTCATAAAAAGGCTTCAGCTTTTTTTTGCTGCGAAAATTCGAAGATTGGACCAAATAATTATTCAACGTAGACATCTCCCCGAAACGGCCGCCTAATAGTTCCTGCACGGCCGCGGCGGCGTTAGCGTCCGGATGTTTGGGAACAGGCAATGCAATGGGCAATCGATTGATGCGCTTGAACATGGCGGACATCATCCCCTTACCAAATTGATGGTTCTTATTATCTTTATGACAGGGGACGTTTGTCTCATGCCGCGCCGGAGCGCTAAGAAGGCATAACCCAGATCATTTGCTGCGTACGTAAGAAGAAAGAAGCACTGTCTGTTTGCAGCCCAACATGATCCGGTCTCACGTCGGTTATCGTACCCCGAACAGGACCTCGAAACGTTTCAATAACCACCGGCTTTCCTTGAAGCGAGCGCAAGGTGTGATAAAAATACGGGTCAACCAAAGTTACTGTAGATAATGTGGAATTTGCCGTTTCCCTGTACATTCCATTTGGATAAGCATACACGTTGAAATCTCCTCCTCGATCTCGGTTTCCTTTTAGCCTATGCTGAAGAACGGGAGGTTGTGTTTCCATCCGCGTCTAGACAAACAACCCGATAAAAATTACTGGAAACCGGGCGGATGCCGTTGTCTCTTCTATGCGCCTGCCATAGACTAATGCTGTAAGATCAACTTTACCTAACCCAAGGAGGAATGTTTTCAAATGCAGTTTACTAAACAGGCAATGCCCATGTTTACGCATGACCACGCCGCTTATGTCAGGCAAATGTACGACTGGCACATGAAAATGGCTCAATATCACGAACAATTGCGTGCCTTTCATCTGGAAAGAGCAAAACAATTTCAAAAGCTGGCCGAAGAAAGAGCGAAAACGTCAGAAATATCCAGCGATACCAGCGCCGCTTAAAGGCGAACCGACATGGAGCGATGTGATGAATTGGCAGCATTCCGAATCAAAATCTGGGACCGTTATGTAACCCTTCGTTCCCAATATGGAACCCGGATGCCCTTGTCTTTCGATCAGTTCTGGTACGACTTTCTGGCCAGACACATGATATCCGACAGCGGAGTCGAGCAAGTGTATGAGGACTTCTGCAACAACTGGGAGAATCAGTGTTTGCGAAATGTTCACGATTCAAGCCACCGGTAGTAAAATCGGTGGTTTTTTCACGAACCGACTCATAATCTCAAGACTGCCAACAACCCGGAACTGCGAAGCATGTTTTTTGTTATATCGGGAAAAATAATACATGGACTGAACGCGAAAGGCAGGGAGACGATGCGTTGGATCGGTTGGTTTAAAAAGCAAGACAAAAGCGATACGCCAAAAGAAGCCGATACCCAACCTCCTGCAGGTAACTTGTCTCCGCAGCACGTGCAGCAATTGTTTCACGATATTCACGATGCACAAGTGCATGAGTTGGATGCGGGAGGGCGGAAAGTCAAGCTGTTCTACATCCGTTCCTTTGTGGATCAAAATCAGGTCGAAAGCGACATCGTGCTTCCCCTTTTGCACGCCCCGGACGAACAAGCAGGACAAAAGGTGATTTCCGAAGATCGGGTGGACGTAACGACGCTGCAGCAAACCGAAGAGCTCATCTTGCAAGGAGGAATCCTTGTTTTTGATGAAATCGGGAACGTTTGTGCAATCAAAAAGCAGAATCAGTTGGGCCGCGCCATCGATTCTTCCGAGCAGGAATCGATTGTGTACGGCCCTAAAGACAGCCTAACCGAGCAGTTGGACAAAAGCTTGAGCTTAATTTGTTTCAATCCCCAGAAGACTATGTACATCGCTGGTTGGTAAGCACCTTCCTGCGGGGACTTCGTTTTGTCGCGTTTGTAATTGCTTTGTTTTTGACCCCGGCTTACGTAGCGGTGACGGTTCATCATTATCAGGTGGTTCCTTTGGAGATGCTATTTCTTCTGATGTAATCACGGAGTGAAATTCCATATCCACCGTTCTGGGAGGCGCTGCTCATGCTGCTGACTCTGGAAATATTAAAGAAAGCCAGTTTGCGCATGCCCACCAAATCCAGCCAAACACTCGGCATCGTAGGCGGTATTGTCATCGGTCAAGCAGCCGTGGAGGCGGGAATCGCAAGCAACGTGATGGTGATTGTAATCGCCATTTCCGCCATGCCTCCTTTCTCGTTCCCAATTATTTAATGACAAATGCGAGCAAGCTTCTTCAATTTTCACTGTTGATTCTGGCGGCATGGCTTGGCATGTGGGGTATCGGTCTTGGTTTGATCTGGTTCTGCATCCACCTGCATGGACTGACTTCGCTCGGGCAGCCGTACTTGCAACCACTTAGCCCGTTTTTTGCTAGCGACTGGAAAGATACAGTGCTTCGTTTGCCGCTATCCAAAATGCGTACAAGGCCAGCTTATTTGAAGACGTTGCAACGGATGCGCGTAACCGGGAGGAAACCGTGATGTCCCCCCCTGTGCGTCCGGTCAGTTTGTATTCGATTTCAGCGCCTTTCGGATTTTTGTCCCTCGCTTTCTGGGCAAACCGGATGCAGATGGCTGCATTCCAGAAGGAAACCGAGTTTATTACGAATCATGATATGGAAGTACACAGCCTGGCTCAATCCATCGAATAAGATCTTGTCGATATGGAAACGGGCCAGCGTGGTTTTGTGATAATCGGAGAAGCGCAATATTTGGATCCTTATAATAACGGGAATTAAAACTGGCAGACGTACTATGACGCTCTGTTCGGACTTGTCGCCGATAACCCGGACTAGCAGGAAAAACTGAAATTCAAGTCGCCGGAGAGAAAGTGATTGCTTTGCTCGCTTCGCGCGTTAGTTGGAAAATTCAAAGTATAATTTTCGAAGACAACTTATCCTGCGAAATAGGACCAAAGCCCGGCTGTTGTCCAATATGGACAGATCCGGTCTTTGATATTTGTATGCGGGGGCTGGAGTAGATTGGATCAAAGTGGAACTTTCACGATGCGGATTGCTGCTTGGCGGAATAGGATAATTCGTTTCTGGACAACTTAAATGCTGTTTGCATAAATTTGGAAAGGTGGATACCTGCATGTCACCAACATCCAGTACAAGCGTTGAAAACCGGACTACCTCTGCCCCAAGACAACCGAATCGATGCAAAAATTGCATCTGGGGCAACTGGGATGGACTGAAACAATTTTGTTCAAAACCTGTCTGCATTAAGAATCAACCGCTATAATTGAAAAACGCCAACAAATGTCGAGGAGAGGGATGAGTTTCCATTTAGCCATTGCTTTGTGGACAGTATTGTGTTTCCGCTGAAAGGTAACGTCCAACTTCTGGCGGGATTGCCTGTTCAGAAGTTGCTGAATATAATGACCGTATTCACAGGAATCGAAAAGGATGCGTCCTCATTATGTTGGCCTGCAGGAACGGGATACTCGAAGCCATAGCGAGATTGAAAGAGTCCGCCATCGCTTGGGGCAATCGATACGAAGAGCGAGCGGCTTTCTGCAAGGCTTGGCGACCGCTTCAGGATTTTCGAAACGGTTCCTGCCGTGCTGCACCAAGAAGTCGACAAGACGTTGGACAGACATCTCAGCAAGCTCTTCGATCGATTCGAACTCCTGGCTATTTTGAATCGGATTTCGGGATAAGAGGGCTACGGGACAGTTTCTACTATCCGGGTTTACGATGATTATCGTGTCATCATGGCCGAACCAGCTTGGGATTGCCATGGGACTCTGGCATTATCACAGGGAAGTCCTACCGTTCATGTCGGCCAATTTTCCAAGGAATTTTTCACTTCTTCCCGCCACAGTGATGTTCTTAAACCAGTACAAGCCGGAACCCGCTGATAAAGGCTCTCCTATTTGGGGGTTTTTCCGCTTTTGTGGCCGAGCCGATCTCACAAATGGCTGATTTATATCATTCCATTCACTGGAAGCAATATCTATTCATTTCCGATCTATGTCGGGCTATATCTGCTGGCTTCGAGCATCGCCAAGCGGGGCGTTGATTGCACAGATTCATCCTCGGTAGATAAATAAAGGCCAAAACCATAAGTTTACCGATTCCAAAAATCATGCCCAGATTCATGAGCTGCATATTTACCATGTCATTGTTAAAGACTCAAGTTTGTTAATTGATGATCTACCGGACCACTATCGTTTCTCGTCATAACGGCTGACAACGAGTTCCTTTTGGAATAAGCAATTTTTTTAAGCATAGAATTTAATGATTCTATTCTCTACCAGGACATGGGTGAAATATGAAGAAAAAAACAAATATGATAATACAAATCGCCGCGACATATACGGGAACCGTGGTGGGAGCCGGATTTGCCTCAGGACAGTCGATTATGCAGTTTTTCACGGTATACGGAGCCTATGGGGTATTAGGCATTTTATGCAGCACCTTTCTTTTTGTATGGATCGGCACTAAAATGATGATTCTAGCTCACCAGATCAAAGCATTTTCATATCAGGAGCCATTCCTGTAATGAAGAAATTTGAGCTTTGAAAGAAAAAAGCGCCTCCTGTATGCTGGGTCTTGGAATGGT
>NZ_JBYTBG010000068.1:0-13882 GCF_058788915.1 Brevibacillus sp. FW301-21C12A | reverse complement strand
GGAAGACCTATACCCGGTTATTCGTTGTCAAAAGACGGACAACCTGTCAGTGACGAACAAATCAAAGAATGGCTATCATTTTCCTCCTCTCCGCAATCGGTCCTATATAGATTGGAGGATTCTTGCTGTTCCGTTTGTTGCTTTGCTGTTCTACCATCCAATGTATATATAAAAAGGAATTAAAACCCATCACCACAGATATCGGATTGTTTCCATTCTTTAACAATGGACAAAAAGTCACGAACCACGATTACATTTATAGGATTTTAGAACTATAAAACTTTCTACAGCCCGAAATGCAATGCGAGCAAAAAAACAGACCGCCAGCACTTTGTCTGACGGTCCTCCTGTCTGTATTCAATTGACTTTTCTTCCTCACCTCTTCTGCACCCGCAAAACCGGCACCTTCTTCTGCTCATACGTCCCCTCCAATATCCCCTCATGGATGACGTTCAGCTTGAGCAGGCTGGCGATTTTCCCGGTGTCGGCCCGGGACATGAGGCGCCAGAGGGTCGGGTCGGGCAAGGAGTTGTAGAGGCGGTCGTCGCTGTATTCCCGGCGTTCCTGGTAGCTGATCGACAGCTTGAAGTCGCCTTCCTCGGCGCTGCCGGCTTCCGCGTAGGTGTCGATCAGCTTGCTTCGCAGCGCGCCAAGTTCATCCTCTACCTGTTTTTGGATTTCTTTCAGTTCGTAAAAGCGGGCGATTAGCTGTTCCATCTGCTCGTCCTCCTTGGTTTGGGCTGTTCCAATGAAGGATATGAGCGTGCAGCGGACAGTAGAACAAGACAGCCTACACAAAAAAATCCTCTCTTCCTTCTGGAAAAGGGGACGCTTCTTTGATCTTGCTGCAAACAAACAAGCTTACTTCTCGATCGTCGTGTTGATCGCTTCGCCTGGGTGTTTTACCAGGAAGGTGGAGTATTCCACTTCCCACGGGTTCCATTTGCCTGCGCCCTGGTAGCCCCAGACGGAGTTGATGCGGGAAACGGTATCCGTGTTGTTCATGCCCACGATTCGTTGTTGTCCTGCGAGTTCATAGGTTCCGTTTCCGTCCATGTCGATTGGCGTCAGCGAGCCAAACGGATACGAATATACGGTTACGTCCTCGCCGTCTGCCTGCACTTTTCCGGCTTTGTCGTACAGCTTGGCCGCCATGTAATCATCCTGGTTGGCACTTACGTCAATGCTCAACGGCTTGTCCAACTGAGCGCCTTTTCCCTCCACCTTGAAGCCATTCACGAACTTGCCTTCGTAGCGGATGCCTTCGTTTTCCTTTTCGCCAAAAATGACGGTTGGCTTGTTGTTTGCAAACGTTGCGATCACGTGATGGTAGATGCCGCCGCTGCCGCCCGTCGCTGTTTTCACGAACGCATCGGCTACGTGATCTCCGGTGAAGTCTACGAGCGTCAGCTCGCCTTCGTAGCCGCCCAGCTCCTTGATGTCTGTTGCGCTGTATGTCTTCGATTTGCCGTCTTGCACGACGATGTTCATGTTGGACGCGTAAATGTCGTCGGCTTTCTCTTTTTGTCCGACCAGAAAGACTGTATCTTCTACCTTATCGCCGTTTACATCAGCGGACTTCACGTCGATGACATAGGTGTTTTTGTCGAGCTTCAATTCGTCTGCTGCTGCGAAAAGCTTGCCTTTCTCAGAGGCGGCATGCGCTGCCTTCGTACCTGCCAGATTCAATCCTGCTACGCCTACCACTCCTGCCAATACGAGAAAGGCGGCTGGTTTCATCCATTTTTTGTTCATTGTTTTTTCCTCCCTGGTTGTTCTTGACTACATAGACAACTATAGGACGAAGCCGCTTTTTTTTCGTTACAAATGGTTTACGAATCAAATACAAAGAGGTAAAAACTCTCTATTCCGGGCGGGCTAACCAGTGGCGGCGAGCATGGAGTGGGCATACGGCGAGCATACGACGGGCACACAGCGAGCAGCCGACGGGCACACAGCGAGCAGCCGACGGGCACACAGCGAGCAGCCGACGGGCACACGGCGAGCAGCCAGCAGCCGGCCTTCTTCGTGCAGCGGGGCATTGCCTGCCGTAAGATGCACAAGGTGCTAACGGTAGATTTCCTCGCCAACAGTTCTTGAGGGGTTGACAGTTGCTTATAGGGCTGGCAGCCAAGCAAAAAAACATCCTTCCCCACCCGTCGAAAAGCCCCCAACTAATCAGCGACGCAAAAAACCGACCAGATATCACCATCTGATCGGTTCCTTAATCGGAGCAAGCCTTGGGCGGTGGCCTATTCGCTTTCAGTCTGCGCAGCCAGCGGAGTGACACCCATACTTTCCAGCTTTTCGTAAATGTCTTTGAGCTTAGGATTTCCCTCGCCGACAATTTCCCCGGAAATTACGACAAGCGGATACCATAAATCTTCCTCAATGATGCGTGTCGCCCAGCTTTTGTCATCGTCTGTCTGCGGGTGTTGAAAGTCGCTGTACACGATGCGGATGCTGCCGCTGCCGTATTTGCGGGACAGAGCAGCCTGCAGCCATTCTGCCGTTTCTTTGGCCGATGGCAAATTGACGCAGCTTGCGCAGAGCTGTTCGGTTCCAAACACCTTGATTTCCACACTCATCTCATCCGCCTCCTCTCGGGTCCGTCGCTGTGCGAGATGTGTTGCGGGATTAAGACAGCGCCTGGTCGAGATCCTCGATCAAGTCTTGTACGTCTTCGATCCCTACAGAAATGCGCACCAAACCGTCCGTAATGCCCAACTCGGCGCGGCGCTCTGCCGGGATGGAGGCGTGTGTCATGCGGGCAGGCACGCTGATGAGGCTTTCGACAGCTCCCAGCGATTCAGCCAGCGTGTAATACTTCACTTTTGCCAAAACTTCATCGGCGCGTTCAGCGCTGCCGACGTCAAACGAGATCATGCCGCCGAAGCCGCGCGCTTGTTTTTGAATCAGCTCATGCCCGGAGTGGCTGGACAAGCCCGGATAAATGACCCGTTTGATGTCGCTGCGCTCGGACAGCCATTTTGCCAATGTGCGCGCATTGTGCTCGTGCTCTTCCATGCGAATGCCAAGCGTTTTCATGCCGCGCAGAAGCAGCCAGGAATCTTGCGGGCCGAGGACGCCGCCGATCGCGTTTTGCACGAAATGCAGGTCTTCTCCGATCTGTGCATCTTTGGCGACAACCAGACCTGCGACGACGTCACTGTGGCCGCCCAAATACTTCGTTGCGCTGTGGAACACGATGTCTGCGCCCAGATCGAGCGGATTTTGCCAGTATGGCGTCATGAACGTATTGTCGACGACGAGCAGTACGCCTTTTGCTTTGGCGATGTCCGCCAGCGCGCGAATGTCGCTTACTTTCAGCAACGGGTTGGTCGGCGTCTCCATGATGATCGCTTTTGTTTCCGGGCGAATGGCTGCCTCTACCGCTTCCAGATTGCTGGTGTCGACGTAGCTTGCTTCCAGGCCCATGCGGGAAAAGACGCGGGTCACTACGCGATATGTACCGCCGTACACATCGTCGCCGACTACGAGATGATCGCCCTTGCTGAACAGGGAAAGAATCGTGGACAATGCCGCCATGCCGGAGCCAAAAGCAAAGCCGCGGGCGCCGCCTTCGATTTCTGCAATGTACGTCTCCAGCGCGTGGCGCGTCGGGTTGCCGGTACGGGAATATTCAAAGCCTTTGTGAACGCCGATTGCTTCCTGCTTGTACGTGCTCACCTGGTAAATCGGAACGGAAACCGCTCCTGTATGTGGATCTCCATCAATTCCGCCGTGGATCAGCCGGGTTTTGATGCGCATCTTAAATTCCTCCCTGGTAAATTTTTTTGCTCAGATAGCGTTCGCTGCCATCCGCGAACAAGGTGACGATGTTCGTGCCCGGAGCTGCTTCCTTCGCTTCGCGCAGAGCCGCTGCCATCGCTGCACCGGCAGAGCTGCCGACGAGCAAGCCTTCTTTGGCGGCGAGCTGCTTGACCAGATCGAATGCTTCCACATCGAGAATGGTGTGAATCGCGTTGAAGTAGCTGGTGTCCATGAACGGCGGCAAAAACTCCATGCCGATGCCTTCCGTTTTGTGCGGACCAGACTCTCCCCCGTTCAGGATCGAACCCTCCGGCTCCACAATCACGGTCTTAATGTTCGGATTTTGCTCCTTCAAATAGCGGGCTACGCCCATGAATGTACCGCCGGACCCGGCACCTGCGACAAATACATCCACTTGGCCGTCCATTTGGCTCCAGATTTCCGGGCCTGTCGTCTTGTAGTGGGCGTCGGGGTTCGCCGGATTTGCGAATTGCTGCGGCACGAACGAGCCTGGAATCGACGCGGCCAGCTCCTGTGCCTTGGCGATTGCTCCTTTAATGCCCAGCTCGGTCGGGGTATTCACAACCTCGGCTCCAAGCGCGCGCATCAGCTCCTGCTTTTCCTCGGAAAACTTGGCCGGGACGCAAAAAATGACTTTATAGCCGGTTCCTACAGCGGCGAGTGCCACACCAATTCCTGTATTCCCTGCTGTCGGTTCGATAATGGTGCCCCCTGGCTTCAGTTGGCCATTTTCTTCAGCGGCGCGGATCAATTCCATGCCCAGTCTGTCCTTCACACTGCCGCCCGGATTGAAATATTCCAGCTTGGCAAACAAGCGTACTCCCTCGGGAAGCTCAAACTGTGTAATTTCGACGATTGGCGTATTGCCAATCAGTTCCTTCACATTGCGAAATACGTTCACGAAAATCTGACTCCTTATGTTGAAGTACTTGCTTTTTCATTATAACATGCTGCTATTGCAAAAAGTCCATGCGGTTCACATTGATTATACTTCTGGCGTGAAAGTGCTAACAGGGCATGTAAGCCATGGATTTATCGCCAGCGTACGATTATAATAAAGGAGAGTTGGAAAGGAGTGAATGTAACATGGATATGATGGATCAAGTACAAGAAGTTCTCGATAAACTGCGCCCTTACCTGCAACGTGACGGCGGTGACGTACAACTTGTTGACGTAGAAGATGGCATCGTGAAGCTGCGCCTGATGGGTGCATGCGGCAGTTGCCCTTCCTCCACCATCACCCTGAAAGCAGGGATCGAACGCGCACTGGTGGAAGAAATCCCAGGCATCAAAGAAGTGCAACAAGTATTTTAATCCAGGCGCACAGCCATGAAAGCAGCTACCGTCTTCGGCGTAGCTGCTTTTTTTATTTTCGCAGGGCGAATGCTCCCGCGCTCTTGCCTGCTTTTCTCATCCCTTTTTCCAAAAAGGCAATGACCCGCTCCGCATACTCATCCGGAAGCAAAGCGAAGCTGCGCACGTGCCCGGCGTGCGGAACGAGCCAAATTTGCGAGTCCTCATCCTGTGCCAACGCGTGCAGCCGCTTGCTGTTTTCCGCGGGCACAGTCGAGTCTTTGGTCCCATGAATGAACATGATCGGCTTTTTCGCGCGGCTTACGATTTCATACGGCTTGACATGGCGCGGATTCGCGCGGAGCAAAACCGGGCTCAAGGTCAAAATCAGCCAGCTAAAAGGAAAGCGCGGCAGGCCCGTCCATTGCGGCAAATTTTCCTCCAAATATTCCCTGAGCGAATAAAACGGAGAGTCTGCCACAACAGCCGCAATTCTTGGGTCCGCCCCGCCGACGAGAAGCGACGTCGCTGCCCCCATGGAAAAGCCGATGAGGCCGATCGTCTGTCCCGGCTTTTTCGCTTCGGCAAAATCTATGGCGCCGAGCAAATCCTGCTGTTCGCGCAACCCGATCGTGGTCAACGATGGGCTGGACTGGCCGCTGTTGCGGAAGTCGAACATGAACACATCATAGCCGGCATGCACCAGCTTTGCGGCGAGCGCCAGCGCGGGCAGATGCGGCTCCTGCCTGTTCTGGCTGTAGCCGTGGGCAAAAATCACTGTCCGGCCATTTGGCGTTCGCCCATTTTGGGTAGCGGACAGATACCAGCCCGCCAGTGAAATCCCCGGCTCTCTGCTTGGGAATACCACCGCCTCCGCTCCCTCGATCCCGAAGTCTTGCGGGTCCATGTCGATCGGCTTGCGCACGGGATGAGTCAGACGCCAGGTGACATGCAAGGCTATAGCGGAAGCCGCTACGACTGCCAAAAGCAACAGCCCCGCCGCCAGGATCAACACAGTGCTCATAGCGCGGTCAACGGCTCCTTCCCGCTCAGCACAGCGACGATGTTGGCTGCCGCCAGCCGTGCCATCTCATCTCGCGTCTGGATCGTGGCGCTGCCGATATGCGGGAGTGCGACTACATTTGGCAGGGACAAAAGCGGATGGTCGAGCGGAACCGGCTCCTGTCTAAATACGTCCAGCCCCGCCGCCCATATTTGTCCGGAAACCAAAGCCTCGTACAAGGCGGCTTCGTCGACGGTGCCACCCCGGGACACATTCACGAAGACAGCCGACTTTTTCATCAGGGCAAATTCTCTTTCCCCCATCAAATGCCGCGTCTCTTCTGTCAGCGGCGTCAGCAGCACGACGTAGTCCGACTCCTGGAGCAGCTCATCCAGCCCGGCCAGCCGCGCTCCCGTTTTTGCCTCCGCCTCTTCCTTGCGATTGCGGTTGTGATACAAAATGCGCATGTTGAAGCCTGCTGCTCGCCGGGCAACCGCCTCGCCGATCCGTCCCATGCCGATAATGCCCAAGGTCGTTCCGTACACGCTTTGCCCGGCCATCAGGTACGGGCTCCACGAGGTCCATTCTCCGGCGAGCAAAAAACGGTTCGCTTCCGTCAATCTGCGGCCAGTCGCCAAGAGCAGCGCAAACGCCAAATCCGCCGTCGCCTCTGTCAACACGTCAGGCGTGTTGGTCACCGTGACCCCTCGTCTTTTGCAGGCGGCCACGTCGATATTGTCATAACCTACAGCCATATTCGCAACGATGCGCAGCTTCTTCGCACGGCGCAAAAGCTCCTCATCCACCCGTTCTGTCAGCATGGTCAGCACCGCGTCCGCTTGCTCGATCTCTTCCAAAAGCTTCGCGCGCGGCACTGGAGTATCTCCCTCCCACACGCTGACATGGGCTACTGTCTCCAGCATGGCTATGACTTCATTGGTCAGTTTCCTCGTGACGAATACTTGTGGCTTGCTCATTGTTTTGCCTCCACAGCCAATCAATTTGTGGAATGGACACGCCGTAATGCTCTTCGACCAGACGGGGATAGTGCCGGAGTCCTTCTTCCATTTTCGCCAGCTCGTCTTCCAGTTGGGATTGCCACGCTTCCACGTTCACTTCCTGCTTCTCCTCCAGCGGAAGCTCCTTGTAGGCTTCCACAAGCTTTAAAAAGCGGCCCGGATAGAGCATGAGCGCGTAGATCACGGCGTACTCCCCGGAAAGCAGCGGCGCAACGCTGTTGTAGCCGTCGAAAAAGTTGATCGCGGCTTCGTCATTCCAGCCGTTGCGTCTCGTTTCGGCTTTCAGCCATTGCCCCAGATCGCGAGCCCGCATGTCGAGAACCCAGTTCCATTCCCCCGCCATCAGGCGTACATCCTTCTCATTCCATAGCATATACCCTTGGTCAAAATTTTGGTAGGCTACTTTTCCAAGCCCGGCCGTTTCCTTCACGACTTTGTCGTAGCCCGCTTCCTGCAAGTACTGGACCGAGATTTCCCCGAGCTGATGCACGTACGTATAGCAAGTCAAAAGCAGCTCATCCATCGGCGTCAGCTCGACGTCCGATTCGTCCAATTCATCCCGGTACTCGTTGTAATGCCGTAGCTTTCTGCGCCACGTGCTCGGCCAGTTCCCCAGCGAGCTGTACGGAATAAACAGTTTGTCTCCGGAAAAATTTTTCGTAGCCTGATGAAATTGCGCCAGCGACTGGCCGCTTGCATAGGGCGCATTGTCCGGAACGGCCTCGCGCACTCCGCGATACAAATAGTAAAGCTGGTCGTCCTCGACAAAATGGGACTGTCCGCCAGTGGTCTTGACCAGCTTCAGCATGCGGATGTCTTGCTGCTGGCTCAAATGCTTGCGCACGCGCTCGACGAACTTGCTTTTGTACCGATAGCCGGCAGGCGCTTCGAACATGTAATACAGGCCCTGGTCGGTTTCGAGCACCTTGCTGGCGCCCGTCACGCGGTAGTTTTGCAACTGGAAGCCATATCGCTCCTGCAGCAGCTCTTTTTCCTCCATACGGGTCCATCCTCCTTGCACACCTTCTCTTGGCGCATTGTATGTCGCAAAACCGGGATAGGTGCCTATCTGGATGCAGATACTAGAAGAACTCATGATCGCCGGAAAAGGAGGAAAACCTAGATGATCGAGCATCCGCTCAACAGCGAGAGCTGCCTGGAGGTGGTCATCGGGCTTTTGGGAAAACGCGGCGTTTCCCTCGATGACATCGCCGAGATTGTGTTTTTCTTGCAAACGAAATACGTCCCCGACCTGACGATGGAGCTGTGCCTGGACAGCGTGAAGGCCGTGCTGAAAAAGCGCGAGGTGCAAAATGCGCTTCTGACTGGCATCCAGTTGGACATGCTCGCGGAGCAAAAACAACTGCTGCCGCCGCTTCAAAAAATTATCGAAACGGACGAGCCGCTTTACGGCGTGGATGAGGTAATGGCGCTTGCCATCGTCAATCTGTACGGCAGTATCGGCTTTACCAACTTCGGCTACGTCGACAAGCTCAAACACGGCAAGCTGGCCCAGCTCAACGACAAACGCTTCGGCGTCCACACGTTTTTGGACGACCTCGTCGGAGCGATTGCCGCTGCTGCTTCCAGCCGGATTGCCCATCGCCAGAAGCAGCAGGAAGAGTGCCTAGAGCGAGATGCGTAGCTGCCACTCCGGCAAATCGTTGGCGATATGCGTCGGCTGCACCGCGTGGCGGGCAGCTTCTTCCCGCGTCGAATAGCCTGTCAGGACGAGCAGGCTGTCCAGGCCGCTGTTTGCTCCAGCTTCAATGTCGGTGAACAGGTTGTCGCCGACGATCAACGTCTCGGATGCCTCTGTGCCGAGGACGGAAAGCGCGTAGCGCACGATGATCGGCTCCGGCTTGCCGATGACGATCGGCTTCGTAGCGGATGCGACCGACACGGCGGCAACGAGCGAGCCGTTTCCTGGAAACAGTCCGTTGTCTGTCGGCAGCGCGGCATCTGCATTGGTCGCGATAAAAGTAGCGCCTGCGCGGATGGCGCGGGTAGCGATCGTCAGCTTTTCGTACGTGAAGGCACGGTCGATTCCAACGATGACGTAGGCAGGATCGTCTGCTGTCAGCCGGAAGCCTGCCGCTTCCAGTTGTGACAGCAAGCCTTCCTCGCCAATCGCATACACGCTTGCCCCTGCGGGCGCCTTTTCTTGCAAATATTCAACAGTCGCCATGCTGGTCGTATATACATCCTGTGCGGTTGCCTCAACTCCCATCCCGCTCAGTCGCGCTGCCACGCGCTCGGCCGATGCGGACGAATTGTTGGTCAAAAACAGGTACGGAATGCGGTTCGCTTTCAAGTAGCGGACAAATTCGGCAGCGCCGGGAATCGGCTCATTGCCTCGGTAAATGGTTCCATCCAGATCAATCAGGTAGCCTTTGTACGGTTTCATGTTGCTTCTCCTCCATCCAGTCTGATCTATCTCTGTTGCCAAAACTTCTGGCCTTCCTTTACGATACCCGCTTTTGCGCCATTTGACGAGCCGCCCGTCTGCTTTTGCCCGCCAAAAAAGGCAGGAAAACGGGCTCTGCCGCTTCCTGCCTTCGTCTCGCTACCTGGCTTTTTTCCACTGCTCTACGATCTTCTCGGTCCATGCTTTTACCTGTTCGCAAGACAGCACTTCGACCAGTTCTGCTTGCGGGGTCAGCGCATTGTGAACCGGAACGCAAAAAGACAAATCCCATGAGCGCGTAAACAGATGAAAGTTGTTTTGCACCATCGACAGCCGCAGCCTGATCCCCGTCGATGTCTCCGGGTGCAGGGCCACGACCTCCAGATCGTCTTCGCTGCCCAGCACGATGTTCACAAAATGCAGATTGTCGATCTGTTCCTCCAGCTCCTCGATCAGTCGGATCAGTTGCTGATTTTGTCTCAGCTCGATTCTCGCCTGCTTGTCGCGGCAAATCATCGTCATCGTCGCCAAAACCACAAAGTCCGACGTCACCTGTGCCTTGACCGTATCCGGCGCTGTCTGGAACCGCTCGGCAAGCGACAGCTCGTCGTCCTGTTGAAAATACGCTTCCAGCAAAATCAGGTGGCGCTCCAGTTGCCGGACGACCGCCCCGACGATCCCGGCCGGGTCGCCTCCCTTTTCAACCAACGTCCCGGCGATAATGCAGGCCAGTCCTTTTTTATACGTATCCGCTTCCCCGTCCAAAAAATCCGCAATCGAACCCAGCAAGCCGTCAATCTGCTTCGGATGCGCCTTGGCGTGCAGAAACAGCTCGCGAATGGACGAATCCTGGAATGCGCTCGCATCTGCCTTTACTTCTTCTTGCCGCTGCACGTCTTGTTGCAAAAAAGCCACCCTGCACCGAATCGTACAAAAGTGGCGATCATTGACACTGTTTTTACGCTTTTTTGATTTCAAACACGCACTTGTCTCCGCCTTTTGCCATGCAGGACGTTTGCTCCACGTCGGCTTTCAGCACCCGGCGAAACAGCGACAGCTCACAGGTGCAGGCCTGATTGAATTCGCGCGCGACCTGGGCGATTGGACAGTTGAACTCCTGGATGCGATACGTGTTTCCATCCGTATCCGCTTCCCACTCGACCATGTAGCCTTTTTCGTTTTGCAGTTCGGCAAGCTTGGCCACGCGGTCCCGCAAGTCTCCTTGCATATGGGCGCGATACGTTTCCTCCAGGCGATTTTCGCGGCGGCGGAACAGCATTTCGACTTTTCCCGGCCCGTCAATCTCCTTTAAGTCTTGCAAAAAGTCGAGCGTTAAATGAGAATAATTGCGCGGAAACAGCTCATCTGCTTCCTGCGACAAGGAATATACGTTGGTTGGTCGTCCCATCGCTTGCCTCACAAGCGTAGACTTAATCAGATTGTCTCTCTCCAGGGTGTTCAGATGGCGTCTTACCGCCATTTCTGTAATGCCAAGATCGACGGCCATGTCGCTGACAGAGAGTGAGCCTTTTACCTTGAGCATGTGCAGGATTTGGTCACGAGTGGACGTCCCCTCGTTTGTCATACGTATCACCGTCCTTTCTACTTATTGTAGCGGATCGGCACGCTTTAGTAAACAAACGAAAGTGTTTTGTATAAAAAATCCGCTTCTCCATTTTCTAGAACAATTCTTTCTGCAAAAACGCACGCACATGCGGGTCAAACTGCCGCATCGCTGCCACGGCTTCGTTCACCAGCGCGAACATTTCCTCCGCCGGAACGCTCGTATAGTCAATGACCAGATGCTTGCGGAAATCGACAACGCGGGTCAGAATCGCCGCCTGCTCATCGGTAACGACTTGCTCGTCGCGCAAAATTTCTACAATATCACTGTAGCTGCCAGGATCGCGCATGATAAAGCCGTCGATCAGCGCATTTCCGACATCGACAATTCCTTCGATGGACAAGTGCAGGGCTCGCTCCATCGCTGCAACAGCCACTTCGTCCGACAAAACCGCTTCGGCTCCCCGTTCCCTGAGCTTGTCCAGCAGATCAAGCATGCGAGACATATAGGCCAATACTTGGTCAATTCGCTTTGTATTCACGTCGTACATGAGATTCTCCTTATTTTCGCTTTTTTGCTTTTCGTTTTGCATAATAGGTAGTAAACACAAACGTCAGCACCAGGACGAGAAGGACCAATTCCCCTTCCTGCAAATAGGAATTGCTCACGGCTTTCACCTCTTTTCCTCCAACAGTATACCAAATTTGTCCCGGCTGTCACGAATCAGCTTGTACTTTATGTTACAATGATGGGGTGAATTTTTTGCCGGCATAAAGGGAGGAACACAACTGTGGAACGCGAACTGGCATTGGAAATCGTGCGGGTGACAGAAATGGCTGCCCTCGCCTCGTCACACTGGATGGGACGAGGAAAGAAAAATGAAGCGGACGGAGCAGCGACCAGCGCCATGCGCGCCATGTTTGACACGATCAACATGAGAGGGACGGTCGTCATTGGCGAAGGCGAGCTGGACGAAGCCCCGATGCTGTACATTGGCGAAAAGCTCGGCCACCCGGATGCGGTCGGCCCGGAGGTAGACGTCGCCGTAGACCCGCTGGAGGGAACGACGATCGTCGCCAAGGGACACAACAATGCCATGTCGGTGATCGCTGTCGGTGACCGCGGAACCTTGCTGCATGCCCCCGACATGTACATGATGAAAATGGCGGTTGGCAAGCGGGCTGCGGGAAAAATCAACCTTTTCGATCCCGTGGATAAAATGATAGAAGTAGTAGCCAAAGCGAACAACAAACGCGTTCAGGATGTGACCGTCATCATCCAGGAGCGGGAGCGGCACCAGGACATCATCGACACCGTCCGGGAAAAAGGCGCGCGCGTCAAGCTGTTCGGCGACGGCGATGTCGGCGCAGCGATTGCCGCCTGTCTGCCGCATACAGGGATTGACCTGTTTCTCGGAATCGGCGGCGCACCGGAAGGCGTCATCAGCGCGGCGGCGATCAAATGTCTCGGCGGCGACATGCAGGCGATGCTCAAGCCGCAAAACGACAGCGAGCGGGAGCGCTGCATCAAGATGGGGCTTGCCAATCCGGAGCAGTTGCTGACGTTGCACGATATGGTAAAAGGAGACGACGCCATCTTCGCGGCAACAGGGGTATCGGACGGCGAGCTGCTGCAGGGAGTCCGCTACTTGGGCGACGACATGGTGGAGACGCACTCCATCGTCATGCGCGCCCAGACGAAAACGATCCGTTTTGTCCGCGCTTTGCACAATATCGAGCACAAACCAAATCTGGCATGGAAGTAGAGGAGCGTATTTATGGCGAATGACTTGTTTTATTTGTACGACGAATCGGAGGACACCAAAACGCGATTTGTCAGCTTCACAGGCGAAGCGACCCGCTTCGACCTGGCTATCACGACGACCAACCGTTTTTACGGCAAAAAGCTCGTCATTAACATCCAAAACGGCCGTTCTGCCATTATCGGGCACGACGATCTGGAGGAAGAAGGCTATCTCGAATTTGCCTTTAACTTGAACGAGCAGGAAGCGGAAGAGCTGAAAACCTTTTTGGAAACTGTGATTTAACATCCGTCTTCTGCATGTCCCAAGCCCATCTCGAAACGAGCCTTTCGGGATGGGCTGTTTTGTGCCCAAATCCATGAGGACAACTCTCCACACAGGCGGATGTCTCGTATAATGCTACTGCACGTACAGACAAACGAGAGGAGTGCAGTCGCACCATGCAATCTTATCAAGCTGACGATCAACAACTTCAGGCTCACCAGGCGGAAGACCAATACCAGACGATTCCGGAAGATCAGGCGCACCCCGTCTTCTTTCGCAGAAGAAGAAACGACAGCGGGTTCCCTCTCATCATCCCGCTCCCTTATAGCTTCTATCCGCCCTATTACTATCCGTACCCGTATCCATACTCGTATCCGTACTATCCATATCCGTACCAGCCCTATCCGTTTTTCGGCGGATACGGGTTCTAACGCTAAGAGCTGAGATGGTATAAAAAGGGGTTGTTCCAAAGGGGAAAATCCACTCATTTCTCAAAATCAGCAGCATGATCGACCAAGGTTTTTGAAATGGAAAAGGGGCATCTCCAAAGCCGAAAAATCGACTTGGAGACGGCCCCTTTGGCTGGTAAGTACGGGAAAATACCCCTTTACTCTCTTGTGTCCTGCGTTGATGGAACGTCATTTTTATATGAAATAACCCCTAAGGTTATCACTCCCTTTTTCTTGCAGAAAAGCACATTTATGATTCATCACCATAACCCGTGCTAGACATTGAAAAAACGTAGATGTTCCTCTATCGTGAAAGTTGTCCTGAC
>NZ_JBYTBG010000067.1:0-14419 GCF_058788915.1 Brevibacillus sp. FW301-21C12A | reverse complement strand
TGAATCATGCTCGTTGCTCCATTCGTTTTTCCTAAATCATACCACATTTTCTTTAGTTTTCAGACACGTCCTAGTTAGAGTTAGTTGGCCGGTGTCTGCTGATAAAATTTTTGTGCCACGTCTGGTCATGAATGGTATTGAATGATAACATAAATCACATTAATTGTTGATTTTTGTCCAAGTTATTATCGAAATACCCAGCGATAAATTGATGTTGTGATCTTGAGGAAACATATAATATAAAGTGAACCTACAATGCCTGAAATAGAGATATGAGAGGTAAACACCCTCTTTGTTCATTCTAACTAAATAAAATTCAGTTCATGAAAATGCTATTTTATGTACTGAAACCAGTTGATGTTGCAGAACTAGGAACAGGAGCCGAAGAAATCAGCTCCTGTTTCCAACAAAATTTGTAATAAATTGATGTCCAACTAAATATCATCAAATAAATCATTCGGAGGGTGAAACTATGTTAGAAATCTTAAGTAAAGAAAAGATCGAGCTACTAAGATCGAAGGGACTAATTCAGTTTATTTCTCTTTGGGATACTTTGGAAAAAGCAAAAAAATATTACGATGAGAAGCCTCAACTTTACTTTGCATATAAGCAGGACTTTTCCGAAATAACGCATGCATTTTCGACACCTATTAAAGTGTATAAACTAATCAGAAATCATACTTTATTGTAGAGCTTTAGAAATTCTAAAATAGCGATTATTTAATGCTGTTCTCCCTCCCTCCATGACATCACAGACTGCTTCTCTTACTTCGTTTTTTTGAAGAGCTCCATGTGCTAGTGTTCTAATTAAGCCCCGTGCGTAATTCATCTGAATAATATTTTCAGCCCCTCCATTTACCGGAATATTTGGATTGTGGGTAACAACAATAATTTGTTGTTTTGTCTTAAATTTTCTTAATCCAGCAACAACTAAATCCGTAATACGCTTAGTATCCAAATCATCTTCCGGTTGATCAATTATCAGAGGGCTATCGTCAAGGAGTAGAAGAAGCGAAAGCATCGCAGCTGTTCGTTGGCCCGCAGATCCGGTTTCAATATCTTCTTCGCGACCGTCCTTAAACAGCTTTAAGATGATCTTATCTTCAGGAAACCAAGTGCATAATCTATCTATGTCCTCTGGTGTATTTGTTGAGATGTTTTGGATATGTTTCAAAAACGGTTTACTGAAAGTTGATAAAGCATCTTCTCCTTGCAAAATCTGCTTGATAAAGGTTTCCCTAAATGACCATCTTTCTTCAGCACTTTTTGAAAGTAAATCATTAAAAAAACCACCTTTGGGATTGTCATCCTTGTCACGATCACATAAATCTTTAGAAAATTCCTTCCCTGGTCGTCGGATTAAATCCCTGAACGTAGCCTCACCTTGGACTATGTCACCCATTTCATCAAGGTACAATCGTATATTCTCATTACTTGAATTCCACTGCTCAATTATTTTTGACCTTTCTTCACGAAGCTTTCGTTGATGTTGGACAATCTCTTGGTACAATCGTTTTGATTCTTGTTTCTGAGATTCAAGCTCAGTTTCAAACTTGTCTGTTTCTTTTATTTTTGCTGTTAGTGCTTCCCTTACTGACACTAACTCACCGTATGCTTCTGGATTCTTTTCTCCTGCCTCCTGGAGTTTTTGAACTAACTCTCCATATTTTTGAATTGTTTCGTTCTTTTTAGTGAAAAAGGGAATTTTTTCAAGGTCTTCTTCAACCTGGTCAACATACGACTTAATTTCAGTACTTATAGTTTCCATCTTAGTTTTTAGTGAAGCAAACTCCTTCAATTTGTTTTTAATAATTGTTAAGGAGGTATGATCTAAGCCCATTAATAAAACGTCTGAGATGTTAGGTAAATTCATTGTAGTGGCAAGTGTAGATACAGATTCTCTAATTTCTTTGAATTTATTTAACAACTCATCTATTTCATTAGAGATATTTTGAACTTCTCTGTAACTGGATAGGAGGTCTTTGTGACCTGAAGCTTCAAATATTTGTATTTTTGCATTTGTATCTTGAAGTTGTAACTTAATGTTTGATTTATTTCTCAATTTTAATGCAATTTCTCTTTCTTTTTTTCGTGAATCTAACCACTTATTAACTAATTCATCTCTCGTCTCGTTCCAACTCAGTTTATCAAGTTTTCCATCGACTAGATGAATTAAACTTTTCGGTTCATGTGTAAGTTCAAACAACTGCTTTTGACTAAACAGACGTACAGGGAATCTTTTTCCAATAATGCTACTTAGCTCTTGTTCCTCCCATTGTCCCTGGTTATTTATGTGTTCCTCTTTAATAAGGTTGTTTTTCCATGTAAGAGCTATATCTCTTCCATCTTTTCTCAATTCAACTCTAATTTCCGTTTCACTCGTAAGCATTCCCAGTTTACCGCGTCCTTCGGAAACTTGGGCAAACTTTTCAAAATCTATCTTTAGTTTTTCCGGCAAATTATCCTTTTGATCTAATACTAAACGCAAAAATTCAATAATACTTGATTTTCCTGAACCTCTACCCCCTATTATGGTATTTAGCCAGGGATTAAATGGAATCTTTAGGGGTGCACCTCTTCCCACTTTTGCTGCATTTCTTATTTCAATGTTCTTTATGAAGAATCGATTATTTAAATCATTTGGATTTTGAGGACAATTATCAAACCTTAACACCCCGTCTTCACCATCATGAAGTGCAAGTTTTAACGCATTGATGTCGGGTTTCTCCATTTTAACCCATGTGTAGATTGTTCCAAGTTGATTCGGATGATGACTATCAGACCCTGCCACTTCTGAAAAATTCAGTTTTGATTCCAGATAAATTTGTGGTTTATTAAATGAAGTATCGCAGACCTGAATCGCTAATAAGCCATTTGCTTGAAGACTACTTCGTAATGTGTTTCCTTCATGAACCACAAATAGACCACTTGGCTGATCAACGTGTGCAGGTATTGCAATACCGTTTCTTTTGGTTATTTCTTCAACAACTTCACTGAATGATTTTTGTGTGCAACCGTCAGAATTGCCTTTTGTTCCATCAAACTTACAAGCACCGAGAAGCTCTATGATAGTTTCACTCGTTTCATTAGGATCAAATATGGCTAATAAATGTATACCAGTATGTACTGTAATCTCTACTCCAGGAAATATTGTTAAAGGCCGATACCCTTCTATACTGTCTTCCTCCATATCTCTTAACTCTGATTTTAGTTTATCAATCCAAGCGCCAGTATTATGGTCAGTTACTGCTACACAATCGATTTCATTTCGCATGACTTCCAAAAGCCACTGCCTAGGAGTAAGGCTTTTTAAAGCATGTTCACCTTTGCCATAATCAAAAGAAGCAGGTGTATGTGTATGAAAATCAAACTTCCACCATTTCGCTCCATTAATCTCCATAAATTTACCTCTTTCGTCACGGTTTGTTTCCTAAATTTTACACTTTTTTCACAAACGCGTCTATGATTCAGTAGACAAAAGACCTAAATATAGCAAAATCCATTGCACCAATCTATTCTTTTCCGACGTTTTTACCTGACCACCAGATCCATGAGATTATTGTGTTGAGGGTTTATTACGTATATGACGTGAATAACTCATTATTGATTCTCCTGTGTAAATGGTGTTGTGGTGACTTCATTTTACACGAATCAATCATGGGCCATTTTTTTATCTAGCAATAGGTGTCGCTTGATATTACAATCCATCCTTCTTTATGGATAGTGGATTTGCCATTCTCCATTGCTCAGCTTCTGGTGCTCCCTTGTTATTGCTAAAGGAATCATTGAATTTTCTCATTGCAGCTTGCATTGGAGTTTCACCATATGTAACGGTTTCATACCGATAATTTCGCCTTTTTTTAGTCGTATCAAAAGGACAGGTTAATTCAATTTTTTCTTGTATACTATCTGGCCACCAAAAAAATTTTAATGGATCATGCGTCATCTTGTTAAACTGTATGATATAAAATGGCATGCCTTCATAATCAAATGGTGCATACCAGTCCAAGTGCCCTTCTCGTACATTCTTATTAGCTATTCGAAGCCAATTTTTAAGATGATTCATGACTAACACACCCATGACTCGGTTAAAGACCCGCTTGGTCGATGATGCTTTAGCATTGGGAATTTGCGTGACATAATGGATATTCTGCCAATCAAAAAATAGCTGCTCTAGGTAATGCATGTCTTGTTTTGAAGCGAATTCAATGCGATCTTTGTACCAACGATCAGGATGATATCTTCGATCTACTTGCCAGTAATTTTTATAGTCGTAAATGTTTTTTTGCCAAGCCACATATATATATGCATAAGGACAAATTGCACCTGTTTTGTCCATTTTAACCATTCGACGAATGCATGTACGATGTTTCATAAAGATTGTTTTTCGAAAGTGGCGTGTTATTGACTTTAAAGTTACATAGGAAGCAGAATAAACTACTTCGACAAATTTTCGAATTTGTATCTGACGATAATAATTTTCACCAGCTATTTTTTCTTCTCTATCCAACATCTCTGAGAGGTTTTCCATATATTTTGCCGAGCTCACCACCTTGTGTTGAACAGATTCATTTTTTGCAGATCCGAGAACTAATAGCAATCGATCCAGTAATGAATCCATGTTTTCGTCTGCTGCATCCGGATGAAAATGAATGCTTCCTAATTGCTCCCGTTGATTATCACTTAGCGATAGCCATTTTTTAAGATTCTCAAGTTGTATGTTTCTTCGACTGGTGCTCCTCCATTTATCGAAGTACTGAAATAATGTATCTACATGAATAAACGAATAACCACAAATACAGGTAAAAGGCGATTTCATCTCTTTATCCGATAACAGATATGGAATGTGCCTTTCACACTTGGGACAATGCGAGATTAGTGGAACGAGGTGATAAGGGCAAACTTGAATCAGCTTCCATTGATGAAAAAGGCAGTGAAATCCGTCCTGTATACAAATGGGGCAAAATGTAACATCCTCCCTCAAGTAATCGTTGACATGATTTAGGGTCTGCGATAAAAATCCTACCAATAAGCTAAGATTTTTATTATGCACCTCTTTCAACCCCCCATGAGGTTATTTACCGCTTGTGTGTAAAAAACTAGAACAACGTTATCAACCACATGATTGTATGAACCAACAGGTCTTTCACTGGGATAAGCTTGTACAAACTCTTTTGCCAATTTGATAACCCTTCGAATAGCATCAAATTTATTGCCATATTTCCCCCATAAGTGTTCTTCAATGCCCTCGGTGTCAAACATTCCCCTTAGCTACATTTAATTTTCCAGGTCAATGACGCGGTCTGCTACACGATCACCTCCTCTCGTCAATCACGATGGCCCACACCGTCCTCTTCCAGCCAGCGATGAATGGTTTCGAATTGCATCTGACCCCTGTTTCTCGTACAGCAGCTCCTTTACCAGATACTGCCCCGCGCCAAGTCACCAAACTGCACTTCCCCGTCTTTTGTACTACAAATCGGCAGGAAAAGGCAGGAAATTCGACACTCCCACCGAAATTATTCTTTGCTTGCAAACTCACCAAAGTACTGATTTCGTATACAAAGGAGGAGCCATGAGAGCACTGCCTACCAAGCATTTGTCCGCCAGGGTTCCCTGGCACGATAATAAATGGAACGGAACCGTTTGCTGCAATGCGCTCGACAATTCGTTTTGCCGAATTCTCCCCCGAGTGGATACCGGAAAAGATTTGTCATTTGAACAGGATCATGGCGGTAGGCAGCTATCGGAGTTATCTATCCAGCAGATGCCGCCGTGCTTGGAAGAAAAGGGTGCTTTCTTGTCCGAACAGGAATATGTGCGGCCCACCGAGCATTCCTGGGCGAAAATCAATCCTTTATTCAAGAACTTTCTCCCCGGCATCTATCACCACAAGCCGTATTCCATCAATGCCGTTCCGTTCTTGTGGATGATGAAAAACGCGGAAACCCATCAATCCGACAAAGCGCTGACGTACGAACTTGCCTATGACCCAGAAAAAGAGAAGAAAGTGAAGCTCGGGTTCGATCGCAATATTTGGGTCCAGCATCCCGATAATCAAAAAGAACTGCTGGATGCCTTTTTCGGTTGCCTGAAGCCGAGAGAGTCCCTCATCTTTTTCTACAGCAAACATACCCCTCTTTCGGAGCCCAACGAGCGGGTCATTGTAGGTGTCGCTCGTGTCAAATCCGTCGGCGACATCAACCATTATAGTTATCCGGAAGGCTATCAGGGCCATCGAAGCTATGTGTGGGATCGATGTGTCACCCATACGCTGACCCCGAAAGATCGCGATGGCTTCCTGATGCCGTATCATGAGCTTCTCGATCATGCCAGACAGACAGGGGAAGATGTGCCGCTGCGGGACTACGCGGCATTTGCTCCCGATCTTCTGCAGTTTTCTTACGCGTCCGAACTGGTGGAACACGATACAGCGATCGATTCTCTCTTTGCCATGGCGGAGAGTCTCAAAAAGAGCGCACGCATTCTGGAGAACAATTTTTCCAAAGAACTCGAATGGATCGACAACCGCGTCTCGGAAATCTGGGACATGCGGGGGGCTTTCCCCGGGATGGGCCCGATGTTGGCTGCGCTCCAATTTGAGAACGCCAATTCCATCGCGTGGGAGATCGAGAAGTTCATCGTACAGCGGGATGGCGACCTTTTCCAAACGAATCCGTGGGACGTCCTGGAGGCGGAGGTTTCTTCTCCCGGCCACCTTTTGGGCGATCGCGGAAAGAAGCTGATGACACCTACCAATCAGACTCTATGGAGAACGCTGCCGAAAGAAAAGAAGCAGCTGCTCCTACTGCTTAGTCGCTGCCAGTTAAACAACGATCAGGCAAAGTTCTTATGGAAGGCAGCCTGTGTCGATATCGGTACTGTCCGAAAAATCCTGGACAATCCCTATATGATCTACGAAAAAACGAGATCCCGCCAAAACGGACTATCGTTTCAACAAATGGACAAAGCGGTATTGCCCGTAGAAAAAATCCGGGCCGCCTTCCCGATTCCCGCTCCGTCCACGGTTGTCGATTTTTTGGATCGCAGGCGCGTCCGGGCGCTTGTGGTCCAGATTTTAGAGGAAGCGGCGGCTGCCGGCCACTCTTTGCTGCCCGTCAGCGACATATTGGATCGCAGCACCTCGATTGTCTCGGACCCTCCCTGTCCGATCAATGCCGACATTCTTCTCGCGTACGCCGAGGATGACTTTTTTCACGAGGAGGTCATCCTGGTTGGCGACGAGCCCATGCTGTATTTGAAGCTGAAGCGGCTGGCCGAGATTAAGCAGATCATCCGGACACGGGTTGACCGAAATCTCATCGTAAACAAAACGTACGGAATCGAGCTTGATTGGTTGGCTCTCGTAAATGACGAGTTCAAGGACAGCGATTCCCAATCAACGCCTTCCGCCTTCGACATGAAAGCCCGCGAAGAGAAAGCCGAAGCGTTGAAGACGCTTTGCAACTACCGCTTCTCGGTGTTGATCGGGCCTGCCGGGGCCGGCAAAACGACATTGCTACGGATCTTTGAAAAAATCCCTGAAATCCAAAGCGGCGGTGTGCTGAAATTGGCTCCAACCGGGAAGGCTCGGGTAAAGCTGGGCACGAGGGCCCAAACATTGGCGCAGTTTCTTCATCCGCATCGATACGATGGTTTGACCGGCACCTACTATGCAAATCCCGAGGCGCCCAAAATCTCTGGTGCGCAAACGGTCATTGTGGATGAGGCGTCCATGCTGACGGAAGACCAGCTCGCCGCCCTGTTTGACGCCCTCGGCGCGGTGAAGAGACTGATCCTGGTCGGGGACTATCGGCAGCTCCCCCCGATCGGGACAGGCAGGCCTTTTGTTGATATCGTCAAGCTTTTGCGCCCGGGACAGTTTGCACGAGAAGATCTGAAGGTTGGCCCGGCCTACGCGGAACTGGTCCAAATTTTGCGCCAGAGCGCTGCGGACGATAACCTGGAGCGCCTGGATGTCACACTCAGCCGGTGCTTCGGAGACACCGTGCACAAGCACGATTTGGAAAAGGTGTACGAAATCGCGTCCCGCCCAGCATATGACGACGGCCATCTCCGGTTGGTGAAATGGTATGACAGCCTGGATCTGCGGCAAAAACTGCAGGAGGTTTTAAAAGAAGAATTGCAGCTGGCGGACGGGAAAGAGGAATGGGATTTCAATTTGCGCATCGGGGCAAAAGAGGTTTCGGGCTACCAATACTTCAATGTGGGCGAAGCGGAAAAGTCCATTGAGCAGTGGCAAATCCTCTCTCCGGTCAACGGATACGGCTACGGGGTTCGCGAAGTCAACAAATACATCCAGTCTCGGTACAGACAGTCCTTTGTTGACTTGGCTCAGAATGTCCAGCCGGAAGGAGCCCCCTACTATCGAAAGCCGCGGGTGGCGAAACCAAAAGGGCTGGATGGATTTGTCTACGGCGACAAAGTGATTAACTTGCGGAATACCACATGGCACCAGAATCAATGGATTAAACCTGTGGCCAAGAAAGAGAGTGCGCTGCGCTACATCGCAAACGGCGAAGTCGGGATCGTCACCGGCGAATTCCGCGGGAAAGCCAGCCCCTCCAAGGACGAGCCGAATGTTGAAATCGCGTTTTCTACCCAACCTGGCTACAGTTACGTGTTTTGGCCCAATCAGTTGAAAGAAGACGGCGATTATTCATTGGAATTGGCCTATTGCATTACGGTTCACAAAGCGCAAGGCAGCGGATTTGGCAAAGTCTTTTTCATTCTGCCTTCCGGGGGCAGCATTCTCAGCCGTGAGCTGCTGTACACCGCGCTGACCCGCCAGGAAGAAAAAGTGACTATCCTCCATCAAGGGGAGTTTCACGAGTTTTTGAAGTTTGCTTCCGATTCGTTCTCGGAAACAGCCAGACGATTGACCGATTTGTTTGCACTGCCCGATCTGAAAGAGATCAGCCAAAAGCGGTACGATTCGCGCTACGTCAATATTTCCGAACGCGGGGAACCGATGCTGTCCAAAAACGAGGTCATCATCGCGAACACGCTGCTGAAATATGAAAGGCAAGGCCTGATTACCTACGCCTACGAAGACAAATTCAAACTGTCCGACGGCCGGGCGATCAAGCCGGACTTTACCATCGAGCATGTTCCGACGGGACGTGTCTTCTACTGGGAACACTTAGGGATGATGACGATGGCGGAATACCGCGACAAATGGGAACGAAAATTGGAAGGCTACCGGCAAAGCGGCATTGTTCCATTCCAAGAAGCGGATCCGGATTCGGACAAAATCTTGATTGTGACTGAAGAACAGCCAAATGGCGGCGTAAACTCCCAATATTTCGATCAATTGATAAAACAAGTCATCCTGGAAGAAGACGGGGAGTATTGAGGAAGCAAACGGAAAAGCTAAAGGAAAGTCAACTGAAGGTTCTGTTATAAAGCATGTCAGCCGCTCGTTATGTTCGAGCGGTTTTTCTTTGCAGGGCTCATTTGAAACTTGAATGAGTACAACAAAAAAGCCATTCGATTGCGGAATCGAAGGCTTAGTTAAGCTAAATGTTTATTCTCCTTTATGTTGATCGAATAATTGTAGAGTCTCCTTAACCTCTTCATCGTTTTGGAGCAACTTGGATTCAACTAATGACAGGATCTCATTAAGACCTGCCTCTTTATCTGTTGTAAATCCTGTTTCGATTGCAAATTTCTCCCCTGTTTCTGTTAGAGTTGCTTGAATTCCATAACTTTCCCCTTTTCCATCGCTAAAGTCAAAAACTTCAATCGTTGCTTTCCGATTGCTACCAAACCAATAAACGTACTCTTCCTTCTTTGCAATATTCCCACCGAAAATTTTTGTTGTGATTCCTTTGACAGACATACTCGTTCCTCCTTTTAATGCTCCTCTTTGGAGAGTAGTTATTGAATTTCTTATTATAATTTTATGTTACGTTGAACTAGATTTCAAATTTTCCCAAAACTGAATTATTAACGCCAAAATGCCCAGGTGGCAGCCTGATACCCCATTCGGTTGGTCTTGGCGAATTCGATGGTCGGTGACAGCCAGATCGAACAATACCGTGGAACGTTCGGCACGACCCCAAATCCGAGGTAGAGTCCTACGCCTTGCTCTTCATATAGTGCATTACGCCAATGGCCGGATCCAGACCGTAGGCGCTCCCGCCGGACAGACATACCGCATATACGTCCTCAACGAGGTTCATCGGGTCCAAAACGGTCTCACGGGTACCCGGGGCTGAACCTCGCGCATCCACTCCGTACACCGACGGACGCTCCAGCCCGTCAACGTTTCCTCATTTTTCGCGAGCCCGACTTTTACGCCGGGCACATCCGGTGATTGTTCCTGACTTCATCATGGGTTGGGAATGACCTGAGATTACCCTGATCAGGATTGCCAGTGGTGTATCCCATGCAAAGAGATTTCCTGTACGGGAGCCCTCCAAAAAAGGTCAGCGAATCGCCTGAATTTCCGTCGTTAGGTGTTCATTAAGAGTAACCGTTCTCTATAAGACGCATATGTCCCACGCGTTCGCTCTCCTCGCTCTAAAACTGAAGTGTTACGTCCATTCATTACCACCGTTTAACGGAAAGTCGACTGATATAATAATTCTAGGTGATAAAAATGTTTCTTGAACCTATGTTATTACGACAATGAGACGAACCGTTTGATGACGGAAGATTCATATATCAAATCTTATCAAGAGTATTTTTTGTAATTGCCTACTAAGCAAGTACTCTTACTATGTAGACATACTGTTAAAGTATTACTAATAGTAGACTCAATATTTTACGATTAGAATCCAATGATAGAGAGTTTTCTGCATAATTTCCGTGGTGTCTCGTAAGGTTGGGTTCGTGCAAGGAGGGATACCGCAAATGTAAATCGGCAAGAGGCTGGACACTTAATTATTTCGGTTTATCTACGTATTATCACCATGCCGTAAAGTGGACACAAAGAAATCCAACCTTTTCTGCCTGCTTTCTTGACAAAAGAAGGCTGTCCCTCAAGTAGAAAATCTACTTGAGGGACAGCCCTGATTATCCAATGCTAGTTTGACTTCTTGTTCAGTTTTTCATCTAGAATCTTCTCGAAATCGACATTTTTTATTGGTTCCGGTTTTATTTTCTCATTAGAGAGCATTTTTCCTGATTTTTTTTCTTCATCAGTGATATGCTTTAGTTGGGCAATTAAATTTTCCCCTTCAATATTAAATCGCCCGTACCCTTCATTTGTCATGATCAATGCTTTTCCAAATTCCTCCGTACCTGTATCAACTTCATCTAAGAACAGTACATATTTTTTATTTTCTTCAAGAAGTGGATTTTGAATGAAGTCACCTTCAGGACTTCCGTGTTGATACAAGTGTATATACTGGTTATTTTTACCTGAGCTGTCCTTGTAATATTTTTCAACTTCTGCTTCAAACTCAGAATACTTTTGTCCCTGCTCATCATGCACTTTAACCAACTTTGTTATTTTGAGCTTTGCAATTATCTCAGATTTTTCAATCGCTTCATCTAATGTTATTGCAGGTACTTGTCCACTGAATTTTTTGCGTTCCTTAACCACGGTAAGATCGGCTTGGCTGTGTGAATTCTGTAAAGCAAAAGATACACCAGCAGTAACCCCAACAATTGACAGAATTATAGTAGTAGATACCAAGAGTTTTTTCATGGAATGTCCCCCTTTATTAGAATCCATAGATTGCCTTAACACCAGCTACATCAGAGGAAGTTGGGGATGTAGCTGTACCACCACCGTCTCCAATCCTTGAATACATAAGGACTTGGCCACAGCTACTTTCATCTAACCCCCAAACATGTCCCCATTCATGTGCAGCAATCGTATCACGGAAAGACCCAAAGTTTTGCATCTTATAAGCATTGTAATCAATTTGCCAGCTAGTTTGATGCTCTCCGTTCTCGCCAGTGACGGTGTGGTAAGCATAATATCCGCTAAGTGTTCCCCAGTATTCTAAAATGGTGTTTGGAGAGCTGGTGTTTAGTGTAGCAGTTAATTTATTCCCAGTAGCAGTTTTCCACATATCTGCTCCATTAGCATTTGCCGTTTTATAGGTCGACGTAACAGATGCATCGTACTTAAAAGTAGCCGAGGTCGATGGATTATGAGAACCCAAATAACTCCAACAACTACCACTCGTTGTTGAAACAGTATGAGCTGAAGAAGAAGGAGTATTCGAAAGTAACAATAAACAAGCTATCGCTAATGAAGCAAAAAGTGAACCTACTTTAGTTTTTTTTAGCATAACCATTCCTCCTTTGAATTATGTGTTTGAAGTTTAGCCAAAACTAGATAGCACAACTTCTAAACTAAAAATACACTCTTTTTGAAAAATTTGGAATGAGTCAATCCGACTAAATGTGGAATGATTTTCCAATCAAAAATTGAAACAACAGGGGAAAAGCATTACATAATTTGTGACTTTTGGACGATTCAAGATCAAATAGAAAAACTCTGAGAAATTGCAACTTGAAATAAGCGATGACGGTAAAGATTCATATTGTTGTCGTTGCTGCAGCCTTCATCTTCACCTGATGATGGACTCGGCATTACATCCTGCGTATACTCTATAAACCATTGGGAGAAATGTTAAATTCGAACATATAAAAGCTTGTCTAGTGTCAACGCCGACTTTATTTTGACCCACCATCGCCGGTTTAGAACTGACCCACCCGGCGATTTTTTGTTGGTTAGGTGGTAGAGGGAGAGCCGTAGGCTCCAGTCCTCATTTTTTCACGAAGTCGGTAACTATTCCCCCTAATGTTGGCGATGTGGGAATGGTGTAAGAGTCGATCCAGAATAGCTGTAGCAAGTATCGGATCGCCCATGCACGGTCCAGTATCCTGAGCTGCTGGATTGCCGGTAAACAAGGATGTCATCCTGGACGGCGAGGTCTACAGCATCGATGAGGATGGGCAAATTGACTTTGAGCGGGTGATGAGCCGATTTCAAACTAAAGGGCCTGATCGCGTGGCTGCTGCGATGGGGCGCGTTCCGGTCCGGTTCATGGTGTTCGATATCCTGCATTACGACGGCCGGGATCTGCGCGGGCTACCGTTGCTCAAGCGGAAAGAGATCCTGGACCACGTTGTTCCGGATGCGCCGGCGATTCACAAGATTCAATTCATCGAAAAAGAGGGAAGCGCGCTGTTCGAAGCCATCAAGGAGCAGGACCTGGAGGGTATCGTTTGTAAGCGGAAGGACAGTACGTACGTGGGTAAGCGATCGGCGGACTGGATCAAGGTGATCAACTACCAGTACTCAGATGTGTATATATCCGGGTATAGGAAAGGGGATTTTGGATGGCTGGCTTCCGTGTTGGAGACCGACGGGCGACTACGGCCGGTTGGCGTAATTGAGTTGGGCGTGCCTCCAGCACATAAGCGGGCGTTTCGCGGGGTGTGCCAACAGCTGGTAATTGGCGAGGACAAGAATTTCGTGTACCTGGAGCCGAAGCTACAGGCGACTGTGAAGTTTCGTAACTGGACCAAGAGCGGAATGCTGCGGTCGCCGGTGTTCGTTGACTTTGTTCTAAATAAAGCTTGTTAGCCCGCTACTGGCGGCATTTTTATGGATTTTACTCATCGAGGAGCGGATAACCGACACTAGATCTATTTTGCAGATACCCCTTACCCCTTAAAGTTCTTACCAAAGTGTCAACCTATTAATTTACAACTAATACTCGTTTAATGCTCCCCCTCTTAGCTTCGTGGTTTAACGAAACAATAAAATCATGGTTTTCATAAAATTTCTTTAATCTGTTTATATGATCCCAATCAACCGGTGAAATCCAGCCTGAAATTATTTCGACTTTCTGTTTTTGTGCAAATTCGATGAGATATTTCATAGCTACTGATCCATATCCCTTGTTGAATTCTGTAGTTTGGATATCATCAATTACAAGCCGTTTTTTGTCAGGTTTTAAGGTATAAGCTAGTGACAAAACGTGATCATTGTAATAACCATGCCATTCGCCAACGTAAATATAGTCCCAGTTTGAAAATATAATTACCCATTCTCCTCCTTTTTCAGTTTTCTCAATCCCCAAAACTTCATAACCATTTTTTGTTAATTGATTGACCTTTTCAATTAAGCTTAGTAATATGTTTACCTCTAATTTCAGGACGGAGTTTTCCCTTTTTTGATTATCTATTGTAGTGAATAGCTTATCGTTTAGAATACACTAGCGTTGCATTAATTTTTTCACAGCATTCAAAATCATCATAATCTTCGGTATTCAGGTGTTTTCGTGCATAAAAAATTCCTTTACACTGGTAAGGTCAGGTAGTTCCTGTCCAAATCCAACGCAAAGGATAATACCATGGACAAGAATACCCTATTTTCTTCATTTGGTAAATACATTTCACCCATCAATATTGTGAAATTTCAACAACG